>CAZMMB010000032.1:0-10667 GCA_964567325.1 uncultured Oscillospiraceae bacterium | reverse complement strand
TTTACCTTGGAAAAGCCTCCCTGTTATCTGTTCGATTCTACTGTACATCTGCCTGAGTTCATCGTCATCCATCACATCACTTACCTTCGACGGTTTGTTTTTTTTCCTTTTGGACCTATCGGCCATTCCATATACCTGCTCCTTAAGATCAACGAACTCAACCTTATAGTGCAAACTATCTGAAGGCTCCTGGTAATGCTTCCTTACAACTCCTTTTTCCTCCCAATAAGTCCAAGCAGCCAATACCTCCTCCACCTTAAGGGACAGCTGCTTTGCAATATCTTCATTGTTGATCACTACCCTTATATCAGCATACATCAAGGCAAACAGATAAACCTTAACATAGGCTCCGGGTGCATCGGGTACATATTCGTTTATAAATATATTTTCAACCCATGTATTATGTAAATAATAACTATTTATTTTTTCTCTTTCAAAAATCATTTCCACCTGCCCCGTCCGTGGGATCCTTTATAAAGCTTGCGTCTACAAATCTAGTATATTTACCAAGCCATGTAAGGTTTATATCCCCTGTTGGCCCGCTCCTATGCTTTGCAATATTGACTTCACAAATATTAGGTTTATCGGTATCAGGATTGTAATATTCATCCCTGTAAAGAAACATAACAATATCAGCATCCTGCTCTATGGATCCAGATTCCCTCAAATCAGATAATATGGGTCTATGGTCAGATCTTTGTTCTGGTGCCCTGGATAACTGGGACAAAACTATAACCGGGCACTCCATTTCCCTGGCTAGCTGCTTTAAGTATCGGGACAGGGCTGTTACCTCCTGCTGACGACTTTCCACCCTTCCTTCATAGGACATTAACTGCAAATAGTCAATTATTACTAAGTCCAAACCCTTCTCAGCCTTCAGGCGTCTGCACTTGTTTTTAATTTCCATCACGCTTACACCTGGTGTATCGTCTATGTAAATGTCTACTCCGGAAAGTTTATCTATCGCCTCATAAATTTGATCCCAATCCGTCCTATCTAAACTCCCAGTCTTGAGCTTTTGCATATCCACACGGGCTTCCATAGATAGGAGCCTTTGCCCCAGCTGCTCCTTGGGCATTTCTAAACTAAAAACTAATACCTTTGCACCTGTCTTTAGAGCCGCATTCTGGGCTATATTCAATGCAAAGGCAGTCTTACCCATACTGGGTCTAGCAGCTAAGATTATTAGCTCTGATTTTTGAAGACCCGATGTCTTCCTGTCTAAATCGGCAAAGCCTGTGGCAAGCCCTGTCAATCCACCCTCTAGTCCTGCAACCTCATCTATCCTATTCAGGTTTGTATAAAGCACGTCTTTAAGATGCTCAAAATCCCGGTTTTGCCGAGATTGTGCAATTTTAAAAATTGCCTGTTCTGCATGGTCTAGGACAGATTCGGGATCTAGTTTACCTTGAAAAGCCTGGTCCATAATATCAGTTGAAGCATTTATTAAATGCCGAAGAATTGCTTTTTCACTTATTATTTTAGCATATTGAACAGCATTGGCAGTTGATGGCACTGTCGCCGATAACATGGCTATGTAACTTCTACCGCCCACCATCTCTAATGTATTTCTTTTTTATAGTTCCTCCGATACGGTCAGGAAATCCGCCGACTCATTTCTCCTATAAAGGGACACAATAGCCCGATAAATCTCCTGGTGCATCTCGCTGTAGAAGTCCCCCTCTTTAAGAACTTCGAGGACTTCATATAGGACTTCCTTATCTAATAGGATTGATCCCAATACAGATTTTTCCGCCTCAAGACTATGGGGTGGGATTCTTTCCATCTCGCTCATATTTTTAACTCCTAGACATTTACCACGATGTGTTCTTAAATTTGATCGACAATTACCTTGAGTTTGGCTGTAATATCTGTGAACAGTTTAATATCAACCAAGTGCTCGCCCGTCTGCTTAATAGGACCATCTAGGATGAACTTCTTTCTATCTATTTCAATATCATGCTGTTCTTTTAAGGCATCGGAGATATCTTTTGTTGTAACAGATCCAAAAAGTCTTCCCCCTTCCCCACCCTTGCTCATTACTGTAACTTTGATTGTCTCTATTTTTTCAGCTATCTCCTGGGCGGTCTCGATACTCTCCGCTCTTCTGGCTTCGTTAGCTTTTTTTATTCTTTCTAGTTGACGCATATTTGATGGAGTCGCCTCTTTAGCAAGACCTTTAGGCAGTAGGTAATTCCTTGCATATCCATCGCTGACATTGGCTACATCCCCTGCCTTACCTGCACCCTTAACATCTTGAATTAATATTACTTTCATGTCAAAACCCTCCACTTCCATCTATTTCACGAATTAATTCTTTAAGTTCCTCTACCGTGTCCTCCACGGACCTGTCAATTTGGGTACCCGCAGTAGCTAAATGGCCACCGCCACCCATTTTCTCCATTATTGTCTGGACATTTACCCCGCCTAGCGAACGGGCACTGACTACTGTTAAACCCATTTCATTGCTACCTACCACGAAACTAGCCTTTATTCCCTGTATGTTCAAGAGCTCATCAGCTGCTTGGGATGCTAGAATTTGCACATTTTTATGCCTACCTTCACAGACAGAAATAGCGATACCTTCAACAACTATTTCAGCTTCCGCAATTATTGTTGCCTTAAGTTTGAAAGAATCCATATCTGTTTGAAATAATTGCCTTACATTTGCTGTGTCTGCCCCATTTCTCCTAAGCCAGGATGCGGCTTCAAAGGTCCTAGCTCCCGTTTTAACCGAAAAACTTTTTGTATCTACGATAATTCCTGCCAAAAGGGCCTCGGCTTCAAGTTTTTCAATCTTCTTCTTTCCATCATCCATATATTGAAGTATTTCGGCTACCAATTCAGATGTAGATGATGCGTAGGACTCCATATATGTAAGAATTGCATTATCTATACTATCCTCAGCTTTCCTATGGTGGTCTATCACAACTATTTTGTCGGTCAACTTCAATAAGCCTGGCTCATCTAAGAGTGCAGGTCTATGGGTGTCTACGACTATAAGCAAAGTGTCCTTATCGACAATTGTTTTAGCCTCTTCTGGACTAGTGAAACGGTATTGGCCTGACTCCACCGCCCTTTTATATAATTTATTTATTGCTGTTCCGTAGTTTCCGATTAATATGGCTCCTTCTTTATTGCGATTTTTTATAATCCTGCTGATTCCAAGGGCTGAACCCAGGCTGTCCATATCAGGATTTTTGTGGCCCATAATAATAACCTTTCCTGATTGATCTATCATCTGGCGCAGGGCGTGGGCCATTATTCTTGATTTGCCTTTGTTCCTCTTTTCCACTGTCTGAAGCTTTCCGCCGAAGTATTCCACCCGATTTCTTCTCTTCACAACGGCTTGGTCTCCCCCTCTACCTAGGGCCAGATCCAAGGCTGCCAGGGCGTATTCATCCAACTCTGTCAAAGTCTTTCCACCTAAACCTAGGCCTATGGAAAGGGAGGGGGGGAAATCCCCTTCAGTTTCTATGCTACGAATTTCATCTAGTATGATAAACTTTGCAGCCTCGATATTTTCAATATACTTCTGTTCAAATACTATAAAGTATTTGCCACTTTTGTATCTGATCATTGTCCCGTTCATCTTCCCAACCCATTGGCGGAGGGAAGATTCTATTTGCCCCGTCATGATGCCTTTTTTCTCTTCCGATGTTGAAGAAAGCAGTTCATCATAGTTGTCAATATTTACATAGGCATAGCAGATCTTCTCATCATTATATAGGGCCTTAAGGTTTTCCAAGTTGGTAACATCCTGCCAATACAGCATTATGTTGGATCCCTTTCGATCTTCTAAAAAAGAGGATAAAATCCTGTAGACCTTATCCTTATGCTCAGATAAAACATACTTGTCCTCCGACCTTGAGGCTAAGTCCAAATATTTAAGACCTGTCAACTCCGTAATAGAGGAATTCAGCATCTTAGCATCTTGAAATATTTTTTGAAATTTATCATTAAACCAAATCAGATTCTCTTGTGAATCTATCATACATAGGGGGAATGGATTGTTGTATATGAAGCTGCGAATGCTGCCTTCTAAATTATCAGTTACCGATTTGGCATATTCTTCAAAGATATCGGTGCGTTTATTCGTGACCCTCTGATAATAGAATACTAGTGCCACCGTTATTACTAGAGCAACTACGCCTGCTACTATATTGAAATATAATAGGCCAAGAGAAAATAGTATCAGGGTTAGCGTGCCCAACTTAAGATATGGGGCCACCAATATTTTTATAAATTTATTTGCCATAAATTTTCTCGTTCTTTCTTTATTGAAAGCCATAAAGGAATAAGCCTTTTGGAAATTCTATCATATCATAGGGATTAGGAATCTTCAAGAAAAACCCCCGCATACTGCAGGGGTTGCACGTCTGATTAAATTAATCTGCTGTGTAAGGCAGCAAGGCTACAACCCTTGCCCTTTTTATAGCTGTAGTAACAGCCCTTTGATGTACAGCACAAGTACCAGTTATCCTTTTAGGCAAAATTTTGCCCCTCTCAGTCACATATTTCCTTAGTCTGTCTACATCTTTATAGTCGATATATTCTGTTTTATCTGCACAGAACTGGCATACCTTTTTCCTTCTCATGCCACGTCTTTTGTCAAACATTTTGTTCCATCTCCTTTCTAGAACGGGATGTCATCATCGTCATCATCCAATGCCTGAAAGCCTTCGGGAATTTCCGGTTCACGTTTCGGCGCAGGAGCCTCTCCTCCTCCGCTCGACCTTCCCCCCTTATCTAAAAATTCCACCCTCTCCGCATAGACATCAGTTGTATAACGGGTTTCACCGGTTTGCGTTTTATAACTGCCTGTTTGTATCCTTCCTTGGATACCTACCAGGTGCCCCTTAAACAGATACCTTTCACAAATTTCCGCTGTCTTACCGAAGGCAACGATACGGATGAAGTCCGTCGTCTTTTCCCTAGCCATAGGTCTATCTATAGCTAGTGTGAAGTTTGCAACTGCGGTTTCACTCTGAGGAATATATCTGACCTCTGGATCTCTTGTTAAACGGCCGATTAAAACTACATTATTCATCCTGTTCCCCCTATTTTTTTCCTCAATCAATAACAGTTCACAAAAAATTTGTTACTTTTCATCCTTATTAATGATGATGTGCCTGATAATACTGTCAGAAATTTTAAGTCTTCTATCTAATTCTTTTGGCAGTGATGGATTTGCTTTGAAATCTATAAGCACGTAATATCCGTCGTTCTTTTTTTCGATAGGATAGGCAAGCCTTCGCATGCCCCAGATGTCAACTTTCTCGACTTGGCCATCGGAAGAAATAATTTCTTTTACTATTTCAACCGTTGCCTATTTCTTATCGTCTTCTAAAGCCGCCTCGATTATGAACATGACTTCATAATTGTTCATTTCTTTCACCTCCTTATGGACTAGATGGCCTTGTTTCCAAGGCAAGGAGCATAATTCACTTTTGCTAGCTGAATTCAATGCTTAATTAGTATAACATAGAAAGTTATATTTGCAAGCTTTTTCGTATTATTGATTCAACCTTTTCGGGCAAGCTCGATGCTTCTTTGCGAGTGAGACCCGACGTATAAACGGGCGGGTGGATTTCAAACTTTACCTTTGCCGGTGTTACATAGCCTTTTTCTTCAAAAGCTCGGTATGTACCGCCTAAAGTTATGGGTATAATTGGAACCTGAGCCTTTGTAGCAAGTCTTAAGCTGCCCTTTTTAAACTCTCCCATTTCGGGCCCCTTGCTCCTAGTCCCTTCGGGGAATATTACCAATGAGAAGCCCTGCCCTAAAAGTTTCACGCCTTCCTCAATAGCCCTTAAGGAAGCCCTGGCATCATCCCTTATAATAAACACGCTGCGAATATCTGCAATCCACTTTCCAAATCCGGGAATTTTGCCTAAATCTTCTTTAGCTACAAAGCCAAACTGTTTCATTTTAATTGCTGCGAAAAATACCGGAATATCCCAGTAGCTTTGATGGTTTGATACAAAAACAACCGGGCCCACTGGCAATTCTAAGGCCCCACTAACTTCAAGATCAATGCCTGCTTTTTTGATCAGCGCATCGCCCCAAGCATCCTCGGCCCTGCGAATCTCCTGTCGCTCTAATTCTAAATTTCCCTCTTTCCTATACCGTTTAATATTTATGCGTATTGGCTCAATAGTCCTCAGGAAACTGTAAAACCATATAACAAAAGGGGTGTTTCTCAATATCTTCATAGCCAGCCTCGTATTCTTTCCATATAATGATCAATGTATGTTACTTTTCACACCCGGCACATTGCATTAACGATATATTATTGTAGCATAATTTTAACTCCCATGCTACTTGCGCTTAGACAGTACAATGTAATATAATGTTTGTGGCTTGTTGCCTGCCCAAAAGTAATGGCAACCTGCTAGCAATTAACACTAACCTTTTCAAATTACCTGTAATTCTGGAGGTCAACATGAAGCAACCAACATTAGTAATAATGGCTGCCGGCATAGGAAGCAGGTTCGGCGGGCTAAAACAGCTTGCCCCTGTTGGGATGAATGGCGAGCCAATACTTGAATTTTCACTCTACGATGCCCTGGATGCAGGTTTTAAGAAGGTTATATTCATAATAAAAAAGGAAATATACGATGATTTTAAGGTTCTTATAGGTAGCAAGCTCGAGAAAACCTTTGACATTCAATATGTTTTCCAAGAACTTGATATGATCCCCCCAGGATATTCTATACCTGAAGATAGGATTAAGCCTTGGGGAACAGGTCATGCAGTGCTTTGTGCTAAGGCTAATCTGGATGGCCCTTTTGCAGTGATAAATGCAGACGATTATTATGGAAAAGATGCCTTTCGCGTTATCTATGACTACTTGAGAACCCAAAAGGACGATGAAAAATACCGATTTTCAATGGTGGGCTATCTAATTGAAAATACACTTACAGATAATGGCCATGTCACAAGAGGGGTATGTCAAACTGACAAGGGCCTCCTTACTTCTATTGATGAAAGACACCAGATTGAAAAGCGCAATGGCAGGATTCAATACACCCAAGATCAAGGAAAAAGTTGGACAGATATTCAACAGGGTACAATAGTATCTATGAACTTATGGGGTTTTTCCCAGGCCTTCCTTGCTGAACTTGGCAATAGCTTTCCATCATTTTTAGATGCTACCCTTAAGACCAATCCCTTGAAAGGGGAATACCTCTTGCCCACCATAGTCAATGAGCTCTTAGAAGAGGGCAGAGCCTCTGTCAAAGTTCTTAACTCTAAAGATGAGTGGTATGGCATTACCTATAAAGAAGACTTACCTGCCGTACGCAAGTCAATCCAGGCAATGCAAAAAAAAGGCTTATACCCGGAAGTTTTGTTTAAATAATTTATTTTATTGGGGAGACGAACTATGAAAATTATAAGGGCGAAAGATTATCAGGACATGAGTCGCAAAGCAGCCAACATTGTGTCTGCACAGTTGATACAAAACGATAAGAGCGTCATAGGATTAGCAACCGGTTCTACTATGATAGGACTTTACAGTGAGCTCGTTTCTAGATATCGCTTAGGGGATCTAGATTTCAGCGAGGCAACCGCAATTAACCTAGATGAATATTTAGGTTTACACCCTTCCAACCCCCAAAGCTATCGATATTATATGGATAGCAATCTCTTCAATCATATCAACATTATTAAGGAAAACACCCACATTCCCAATGGCATGACAGATGATACCGATAGAGAATGTATGGCCTTTGACCAGCTTATTGAGAGTTTGGGAGGCATAGATCTACAGGTGTTAGGTGTGGGTCTTGATGGGCACATTGGTTTCAATGAACCAAGGGATACTTTTATCAAAGAGAGCCATTGTGTTTTGCTAAATGAAAGCACCATTAAAAGTAATTCTAGGTTCTTTGACCACGAAGACGATATGCCCAGACACGCTCTTACCATGGGCATGGGGGCAATTATGGCTGCAAAGACTATATTATTCTGTGCCGACGGCCAAAGAAAGGCATCCATTATGAAAAAGGTCCTATGCGGACCTATAAGCCCACAAGTGCCGGGATCAATATTGCAACTTCATCCCAGGCTAGTAGTCGTTGCAGATGAGGATGCCCTGTCACTCTTGTAATAAACTAACTTTTTACCATAATTATATATTTTTTTAGCTTCACCGCTTTCAACAGATTCTAAACAGCCAGTGCTATCAGTGACACAAAAGCCGGAGAGGGCTTCAACACCATATTCAAAAAGCACAGGAGCCAAAGGGACACTAGGACCCATAAGAATTGTCCTGGCCTCCCTTGACAATTGAAGAATCCTAGGCAGAGTCTTGTTTGAAAATGTCATCCCGGTAACAAAAACGAAATCCTGCTCGGGAAGCAAAAACTCAGATGCAGGATCCGGGTAATCACCATCTTTCGGCTCCCTTTCTATAATTGAGAGCTCACATATGTTAGAATAAAGGGATACAGCAGATTCAAAGTGTCCAATTACTGCAACCTTTTTTCCATGTACAAGGGGTTTGAAATTTTCAAAAGCGTCTAAATTAGCTTTTACCATAGAATTGGCCCCCAAGTTTTTTATATTGTTGTAATGAGCATTAATAGCTGCCAATCCTATACCCGATTCAACATAGTTCCATGATTTTACCAGGCTAGCGATATCACGAAGGGATTTTCCCTCTAATCTATCTATTTTTAATTCTCGCTCTCGCTTACAATTAATTGTGCTGGCCATTCCTAAATTACCCGCATAAACTAAAGTCCTGACAGGACCTACAACTGCATAATCGACCTTTATATGGCTGGGTATTCCCTCAATTAAAGCATCATACAATTCCCACATTTTTTTAACCTCCCATAGGCTATTTTAGTTACATAATTGACAAATTTCAGGGGCTGTTATATCTTTTGTTTATAGATGATTCTAGGATACTAATTATGTGAGAGACAAGATGGTCCCTGTTCTCCTTTGTAAGGGTAATGAGTTCTACCTGGGGATGATTTTTTATCCCCTCCAGCCAGGGGACAGGTGCCTCTTTTACCACTCCTATAATGGGTAGGGTTTCCCCCAAACACTGTAATACAACATCCTGGAAGCCATATGCTTCACTTTCAAAGAATCCTAATTCGTCCATACAAATTAGATTTGACAGTCGTTTGCTTTTTTCAATAATAGACACGCCGAGAGAGTCAAAAGTCTGGGGAAATGGATAAGCTAAGTCAGGATTCCTTACGGCTACGCAATTATCAGCTTCATATTTAAGGGGACCCTCAGCAGACGATATATAAATATTCATATTGTTTCCCCGGCCTGTATGAGTGACAAAACCCCCTAAGCGAATAGGCGTCCTAGAAGCAAGCTTACGAATTACATTTTTTACAATGGTACTTTTTCCAATATGTCTAGGGCCACATAAAAACACATGCATTTTAACCTCCAAATTTTATGGACTCCCCGAAAGGATTTTTTACCAATGAATAAATCAGTTAAATACTTTATCAACATCCGCCTGCTATACAGGGGGGATAACATAAAAACTGCCTTCGGACCCGGCATAGCCTGTTTACTTAAGGGAATAGATAAAACCGGCTCTATCAATAAAGCCACTCAGTCTATGGGGATGGCATACAGCAAGGCTTGGCGAATATTGGCCACAGCCGAGGAACAATTAGGTTTTGCCTTAATTGAACGCAAGGTCCCAGAAGGTTCAAGCCTAACGGACAAGGGCAGGCAATTCCTTTCACTTTACGAGAAAATGCAGGAAGCAGCAAATAATGCAGTAGGACAAGTATTAAATAACACCGATTTCGAATTCTAATATTCAGTGAACAGGTAAACAAATATTTCTTTCCGCCCTATTTCTATCCCTAATGGTAACTATGTCCATAGGAATTCCATAAACATTCTCAAGTGATTTGTTGGTAAGCACATCCAAAGGCCTGCCGAAACCAACAGTTTCTCCCCGGGAAAGCAGGAGAACCTTAGTTGCTATCGTAAATGGCTGCGAGGGACTATGGGTGGTAAGAATTACACTTCTACCCTCCACCACTGCAGTATTTATAGCGTCCATTATCAGTTGTTGGTTAGAAAAATCAAGGCTAGCTGTGGGTTCATCCATAATAAGAATCTTTGTGTCCTGGCATAGGGCCCTGGCCATCAAGACCAACTGGCGCTCTCCACCAGATATTTGGGTGTATAGTTTATCCGCTAGATGCATTATCCTCAATTTATCAAGGGACTCAGCCGCAAAATCAATATCCTTCCTGGAAGGGGTCTCCCAACGACCTAACCGACAGGACCGACCCATGGTAACCATTTCTAAAACTGTATAAGGAAAGGGCATATAGTCTGACTGGGGGATATATGAAATTAGATGGGCCATAGCCCTGCGATCAAGCTTATCCATATTTAACCCCTGTACAAATATTCTTCCACTTTTCTTTGGCAAAAACCTTAGCAGGAGCTTTAACAAGGTCGATTTACCACAACCATTGGGTCCTAACACGCATAGAACATCCCCTTCTTCCACATGAAAGGAAATATTATTGACAACCTCCCTGCTACCGTACCCTCCCTTTAAATTCTCCACCTGCAACATCTGTCTTCCCCATTTCATTTTACTTATTTGAGTTTAACAATCAAGGCGACAAAAAACGGTGCCCCCATAACCGCCGTCAAAA
>CAZMMB010000031.1:794-10756 GCA_964567325.1 uncultured Oscillospiraceae bacterium | reverse complement strand
AAAATCTTTTAAAAAGCATATTTAAAAATTAAGGTCTTGGGTTGCCATGGGTAAATCAGGGAACCGACATATAGAATCTTTAAAAAATGTTACCTTAGTAGTATTGTTTTTTACAACAATGCTACTTTTGTATTTTTTTTGGGGAAGTCCCATGACATCTAGGTTTATGAGTACAATAACAGGGCCAGAGGTAATGGAAATACCGACTTTACAGGAAATCACCATACCCGGGAAAATAATAGCTCATCTAGGAGATGGCAGCTATACGGTTTTAGAGAATGAAGAATTTAATTGCTGGAATGAATGTATGGATTCTTTCAGGATGTTATCAAAGGATTTGGTTGAATCAGTTGATGAAATTACTGAGGAACAATTTGATAAAATAATGGATTATGAATCAATATTTTTCAGGTTTTTTTACAGCCTTCCCTACGACTCACTTTATAAGATATATAATGTGCCAGAAATTCATGGTTTTGAACAAATAGGGGAATTTTCCCTTATAGCCTTGTCCAGCGGTAGCCCCGAAAGTATTTTTGTATACAGCAGTTTAAAAGAAAGGTATTATCGCATTGTATCCAAGCTTGAAAATGAATCAATGATGGAAATCATTATGGAGATCCAAAGGGAGAAAGAACCGGCTTATTATCCAATCGGTGAATTGATAGGAACAGCTAGCAAAACAATTATTCCCTTGGCTAATAGCTCCACAAGATCTGAGCTTATGTACAGGCAGGAATTTTTAGACCTGGATAGCCAGGAGGTTAAAGAATTTGCCCAGACTTTCTTTGGTGAAAGTCTGGACTTTGTAAGGCAGATTAGAAGCAGTAAAGGCTCACGAATCTATATGTATGGGTATGGGGATAGAATATTAACAATAGGTGCAGGGGGAAAGGTAGGATATAAGAACAAGGAAAGTCCACTGGGTTATCAACAAAGCTATTACGAAGCAATGAATACAGCTTTAAATTTCGTAGCTAGCCACGGGGGTTGGCAGCTAGATGAAAGTATAGAATCTAAACCTTTTGTTTTAAGTGTGCAAGCTATTGAAAGCAATAAGCAAAAGGGTTTCCGTTTTATTTTCGGCATAAGGCTGCAGGAAGATAGGATATATTTAGAGGAGAGCCATTCTATAATGGTAGAGGTTATAAATGGTCAGGTAACCCAGTATTTAAGGGATATGATAGGGATTGAGGAAGAAGAATATTCAAAAAAAACCCAGGGGGAATCAAAGGAAACCTATTCAGTTATAAATATGATTGCGCAAAACTACCCATACATTGCTCAGGTCTTGACAGAAAAAGGTTATGATTTTAGCGGTATTGAGGGAGAGGAACTTTTTGATACAATATCAAATGAAATTTCATCGGTAACAACGGGGTATTTGAAGTTAGCGGAGGAAGATGAAAATGTATTGGTCCCTGTTTGGGTAATAAGCACGGATAGGCTTTTAATCTATTTTGACTTGTTTGATGCAAACCCCCTTGGTTATGCTGATCTGAGAGAATTTTAAGGTAAGGATATGGATTGGACAAAAGCAAAAACGATATTAATAATGGCCCTCTTGATTACAAATATTTTTCTGGTAAGTTTATATGCTTTATTCAAAGGCGGAAATGGATCGGAAGATATTCTTTTCGAGGAAACTATTAATTTGTTAAATGAAAAGCAAATATATATAAAAGGAGACTTACCCTCCGAAAAGTTAAAAATGCCTGTATTATCGGTGGAATACGATCAGTGGGATGATGAGCAGATAGATAAAAAGCTCTTGGACCAGGAGGTTCAGGATAGGACTGCCCTTGAAATAGTTGAAGGGTTTTTGAAGGATTATGGGGTTTGGAGCGAAAGTATTGTTTTGGATATGGTTGAGGAAGATGAAGATTCAACAAGGGTATCCTTCAGAAATGAATATGAGGGTATACCGATAGAGGATAGTTATATTAGCGCCACTGTAGAAGGGGGTAAAATTACAGAGATAGACAGGCTTTGGCTTAATCCTTTAAGCAAGGGAAAATCCAAAAAAGCTACAATTTCTGCCTCGGCGGCCCTGATAGAGTTGATGAGGAGCAAAGATTCTAGAACAACTATTGTTGTAGAGCGCATGGAAATGGTATACTGGTTAGATCCCTCAGATTATATTGGGGAAACCGCTATATCTGATACGGCCCTTCCAGCCTGGAAAATTACCTATAACGGTGGCAAGGTAAAATATGTACCTGCTTATAGTGATTAGGTAATTTGATCATGTTTGTGTGAAAGGATTATAATGAAATTAAACTTCTGTTCTCTATCAAGCGGTAGCAGTGGAAACTGCTATTTAATAAAATCTGATACTTCTGCAATACTAGTAGATGCCGGTATAAGCGCAAAAAAAATTATAGAGGGCCTATCCCAGTCCCAGACTAAGGGAGACCAGTTGATGGGGGTACTGTTGACCCATGAGCATAGCGACCATGTGAGGGGACTTTCGGCCCTGATGAATAGGCTGAAGAAATTACCCGCCTATGCCAACAATAAAACATGGTCATCAATCAATCAAAAGATTGATTTAGCCAGAAAGAAAGAAATAATTACAGGTATTGATTTTCAAATAGGCGATATAAGGGTAAATAGTTTTAGTGTTTGCCACGATGCTGCAGATCCAGTTGGGTATTCTTTTTTTAAGGATGGAAAACAAATAAGCATAGTCACAGATACCGGTTGCGTTGAGGATGAGATTATAGACGAAATAAAAAATGCTGACTTATTGGTTTTGGAGGCTAATCATGATATAGATATGCTTAAGATTGGTGGTTATCCGAGATTTCTCAAGGATAGGATACTAGGGGATAGGGGTCACCTTTCCAACGAAGCAGCTGCCAGGAGTTTGGTTAGAATACTGTCGAAAGGGAAGAAGAAACCTAATGTTTTATTAGCTCATTTGAGCAGGGAGAATAATTTCCCAGAGATGGCCTATCAAACAGTAAAAAACATCCTTGAGGAAGCAAATTATCATGTAGGTAAACATATAGAACTTGATACTGTAATAAGGGATGAGGTCAGTCTTGTGTATCAGGTTTGACAATATGAAGGGGGTTCGCGGTATGGATGAAGAGAAAATTATATATGAAAGCGGTGGAGACCAACCAAATTTTGTACTTTTAGATGAAAAAGAGGAAGAATATAGGGAGCCTGAAAAGCCAACCAAGAAAAGGCGAAACTTCAAGAAAGTAGTAGCCTTTATATTGATAGTCGTTCTTTCTGGGACAAGTGGGTTTTTGGGGGGGATTGCTGCAGTTCAGTATGGGCTAGGAGGATACATTTCTACTGGACCGCGTGAAGAAATAACAATAAACCCTGCCGACCACATAAACACAGCAGAAGCAGTTGCCGCTAAGGTAATACCTTCTGTAGTGGGGATTAGCACAACAACAGAGGTAATAAGGCAAAACATTTTCGGCATGAGTCAGGGGGAATTGGTTAAAGGGGTAGGTACAGGATTTATCGTCCATGAAGATGGCTATATTGTAACCAATTCGCATGTGGTAGATGATGGAGATGCTAAGACGATAACGGTGCAGCTCACCGATGGGAGGGAGTTAACCGGTAATGTTCTTTGGAGTGATGCCACTTTAGATTTGGCAATGGTTAAAATAAATGCTAAAAACCTAGTGGCTGCAGAACTAGGCGATTCCGACCAGGTAAATATCGGTGCTTATGCCATAGCCATTGGAAATCCATTAGGTCTTATCTTTGATCGCAGCGTAACCCAGGGGGTAATAAGCGGGCTTAATCGAACAATTACAGTGGGAAATAATATGAAGTCAGTGACCATGGAAGGTTTGATTCAAACCGATGCTTCCATTAATTCAGGTAATAGTGGTGGCCCACTTTTAAATAGTCAGGGTAAAGTTATTGGTATAAACTCTGCAAAGGCTGCATCCGGGGAGGGGCTAGGCTTTGCCATCCCTATAAATATAGCAAAACCTATTGTTAGTGAAATCATGAAAACAGGGTCCTTTAGAAAAGCCTATATAGGCGTTGGTGTGGAAAATGTCGAGCTATATCTTCAGTATTATCCCAACGATGATTTAGGAACAAAGACGGGAGCATTTGTCAGTAAGATATATGAAGCATCTCCCGCAGCTTTGGCGGGTTTAAAAGAAAGGGATGTTATCACGGCGATAGGCAAGGATAAAATAAAAAATAAGGAGCAGCTTACAAAGCAGCTATTTACTTATAAACCTGGAGATGTAGTTAAGGTACACATTTATAGGGACAGGAAGAAGATGGAGCTAGAAGTCACCCTAGGAGTGTCTCCGGAATAAACTAAGCAAATTTTTTAACTGCTTCAATATACTTTGCCAAGGTTCCCAGGTTAACATAATAGAAAGAGAATTTATCCTTTCTGTTGACTTGAACAAGATCGGCAATAACTAGTTTCCTGATGTGTTGGGAAATAGTCGCCTGAGAGTATTCAAAGGCGGCTACTACATCCTTGTTGCACACCTGGGTACGGTTTCTGTTGTTGAGGAAAATGTAACGAAATATCCTCAATCTGGCAGGATGAGCCAGGGCATCCGATACCCGCGAAGTCAGCATTATTTCTTCTTCTAACATTTCATCGATTTCTTTTCTGAGCCTCATAATAATAGTCCTTTCATTACAATAATCGTACAAAGCCAATTGACAATATATATTATATTAAGCTTAGCTATTAAAGTCAAACAATGCAAATTAATTTGCGCTAGCTTAGCATGATATGATACACTTGTTGTAAAAGGGAGGCTGGAATGTGTGATTAAAAGTAAGGAATATAGGCGAATTATAGATAAAATTCTTTCATTGTTAGATGAAGGTGTACATGTTGTAGATAGCTACGGAAAAACAATAATATATAACGATGCCATGGCTAAGATGGAAAAAATGAATCCAGACCAAGTGATAAGAAAGCCCTTTCAAGAAGTTTTCAGCCATATAGAGGAAAGCCAGAGTACTATGCTTCAGGCCTTGAAACATGACAAGACAACAACAAATATCCAACAAAGCTATCATAATATAGACGGGAAGGAAATAACCACTATAAACAGTACCTATCCCCTAATTTTCGAAGGTAAAAAACTAGGAGCGGTGGAAATAGCAAAAAATATCACAGACATTCAAAAGCTGTCAAAAACCATCCTTAATTATCAAAGGGAAATACCAGAGCCGGAGAATCTAAAAGAGGGAAAGATTAAAGCCTACAATTTCCATATGATAATCGGGGAGAATAAAAACTTTGTTGAATTGATTCGCAAGGCCAAGAAGGCAGCTGCTAGCGATGCATCAGTGCTTATAGCTGGTGATACAGGAACGGGAAAAGAGCTTTTTGCCCAGAGCATACATTATCATAGCCCAAGAAAGAAAAGACCCCTTCTGGCGCAAAATTGTGCTGCCCTACCGGAAAATCTTTTGGAAGGTATCTTGTTTGGCACCGCTAAGGGTGGCTTCACAGGAGCCATGGACCGGGAAGGAATGTTTGAGCAGGCTAATGGAGGCAGTTTAATTTTAGATGAAATCAATGCCATGCCCTATCAACTCCAAGGGAAGTTACTCCGTGTTTTACAGGAAGACTATATAAGACGAGTGGGGGGGACAAAAGATATACCTATAAATGTTAGAATAATTGCGACCATCAATGAACCGGCGGAAAGACTTATAGAAAGGGGCATCTTACGGAAGGACCTTTATTATCGATTAGGTGTTATTAATATTCACTTACCTAGATTGAAAAATCGCAGGGATGATATAATTCTACTGTCCAAGGAATTTCTTTATAAGTACAGCCGAAAATTCGGTAAGGAAATTTGGGATTTATCGGAGGCGGCTAAGAAAATGCTTCTAGAATATGATTATCCAGGTAATGTGAGAGAGTTAGAGAACATAATAATGTCCGCTGTTTCAATGGCAGACGATGAGCACATATTAACAGATGACCATATTTCTTTAAAGGTAATGCCTTTAAATGATTTTGAGGACTACACTAGGGTATTGGAGATAGGGTTGCCTGAGTATACTAGGAAGATAGAAAAAAGGCTGATAGATAAAGCCATGGCATTAAATGAAGACAATATCAGTAGGGCAGCTAAAGGGCTAGGAATTAGCCGTCAAAATTTGCAACACAAGCTCAAGAAGATTAAAAATTCTAAATAGGTGGGAAAATAGCAATAATAGCAAAATTATTTGCATCATAACGCAAATTAAATTGCTTTCATCTTATAAAGTGCTGTATATATATACGGTACTTTTTTAATTGCAGGGTATCTATGTATTCTTATACAAAAACATTCAAAAATTCGCATTAAATGACCCTTGGGATATTAAAAGAATAGTGGCACGGTAATTGCTAATATTAACAGCAGAAGGATTTTTGCAAAATAATGAAAACAGAGGATGGAGGGAAAAAGCATGGAAAATGTTAAGGTGATTATCTGGGGACTAGGTGCCATGGGCTCGGGAATGGCAGATATGCTTTTAAAGAAAAAAGGGGTGGATATAGTGGGTGTTGCCGGAAGAGCAGGTAAGGTTGGCAAGAGCATGTATGACTACCTTCAAACCCCCAGGGGGGATAGGCCTGACCTTATAATTGGCAAGCCTGAAGACGTAATCAGGGAAAAGGGTGCTGACCTTGTCTTGTTATGTACGGATTCATACACGAGAAGTGCCTTTGAAAGGATTAAGTTTATTTTAGAAAGAAAAATTAACTGCATAACTAGTGCTGAAGAGATGGCTTATCCCATGGCGCAAGAAGCTGAACTTGCTAGGCAAATGGATGAAATAGCTAAGGCTAATGGGGTATCGCTCTTAGGGACGGGTATTAATCCAGGCTTAATCATGGACCTTTTAGTGGTAATCATGACAGGTTGCTGCGAGACGGTCGACCATATACTGGCAAGAAGGGTTAACAGCCTCTCGCCTTTCGGCCCTGCTGTAATGGAAGAACAGGGCATAGGCATAAGCGTGGATGACTTTAAAAAGGGGGTAAAGGATGGCAGCTTGTCTGGTCATGTTGGTTTCCCCGAATCTATAAATATGGTAGCCGATGCAATAGGATGGAAGGTGGAGAAAGTTACCCAATCTATGGATCCGATAGTAACGGATGTGGATAGAAAATCCCCCCATGGATTCGCTAAGGCAGGAAGGGTTGCGGGCTGTGCAATGAAGGGTTTCGGCTATGTTGATGGTGAGGTGAAAATAGAAATGGACCACCCCCAACAGATTGAACCAGAGCAGGTAGGAGTCAATACAGGGGATTATGTAATAATAAAGGGGCGGCCAAATATTAACATGATTAATTCCCCGGAGGTTCCAGGTGGAATAGGTACAATTGCCATGTGTGTAAACATGATACCACAGCTTATTAATGCAAGACCTGGTCTCCATACCATGCTTACACTTCCGGTTCCCAGGGCTATTATGGTTGACATGATAGACCTTATATCTGAAGAAGCAAAGATTGTAAAATAATAAGGAGGCAAGCCGATGATTAAACAAGATAGCTGGGTGTTAATACACAGAAATATATTAAGCCCTGAGGAAAGGGCACCGCAGATTCCCGAGGATACCAAGAAGGTTCCTTTGGAAATGTGGATCAAAGGATACTTAACCGCTGATGCAGAATTAGGCCAAGAAGTTTCGGTAATTACCCGCACGGGGAGAAGGGAAAGTGGCACACTGGTTGAGGCACAACCATATTACAAACATGATTATGGAGAATTTGTGCCAGAACTGTTAACCATAAGCGAACAGGTCAGGGAGATTCTATTTGGAGGTGAAAAGTAATGGCATTAGCAAAGGATTATAGTTCAGTCATGGCCCGCAAGGGTGAAATAATGAAAAAATCTGTCGGTATCGATTATAGCACTTATGAAAGTGGATCCATAGCCTTTGATTATGAAAAAATGATGAGGGAAACTGGCTACCTACTGGAAGAGATGCAGGAGATACAGCGTGATGTTCATGTAGGCAATACGCCTATAATCGAGTTAAAGAATATTACAGGACTAGCAAGGAAATGTGCAAAGCAGGGTTTTGGGGCTAGGATATTTATTAAGGATGAAGCTGCAAATCCATCGGGAAGTTTCAAGGCTAGAAGGGCCGCCAATTCTGTTTATCATGCAAAACGCTTAGGTTTTAAGGGTGTCGTAACAGCAACAAGTGGGAATTATGGTGCCGCTGTGGCTTCCCAGGCAGCAATGGCAGGGCTCAAGTGCATTGTTGTGCAAGAGTGTTACGATTCTAAGGGCCTAGGCCAACCTGAAATAATAGAAAAGGCAAGAAAATGTGAGGCTTTAGGGGCTGAAGTGGTTCAGTTGTCTGTTGGACCTGAATTGTTTTACAAATTCTTGCTTCTGTTAGAGGAAACAGCTTATTTCAATGCATCGCTTTATACTCCCTTTGGAATAGCAGGGGTGGAGACTTTAGGCTATGAAATATCTATGCAATTTAGGGAGAAGTATGGAAGAGACCCTGATGCAGTTGTATGTACAAATGCGGGGGGAGGAAATCTTACAGGGACCGCAAGGGGCCTGCTTAAAGCCGGTGCATTATCGGATATTATAGCAGCATCGGTGGACCTGTCGGGTCTTCACATGGCATCAGATAGGCAGTTTAACAGGAAATCTTTCACAACGGGTCATACTGGGTTTGGCATGCCTTTTACCACTTGGCCGGACAGGTCTGATGTTCCAAGGTCAGCAGCTAGGCCCCTAAGATATATGGATAGATACCTTACAATATCACAAGGGAGCGTATTCTATATGACAGAGGTTTTGGCAAGCCTGGAGGGATTAGAAAAAGGACCAGCAGGAAACACCTCTTTGGCAGCAGCCTTTGCACTAGCACAGGAATTGCCAGAGGACAGGATGATTGTTGTTCAGGAAACAGAATATACTGGTGCAGGCAAACATATACAGCCTCAGTTGACCTTTGCTAGAAGCAATGGAATAAAGGTATTTTTCGGGGACCCAGCCGAAGAAGTTCCGGGAGAGAATATTATCCTGCCCTTGCATCCTTCCCTGATAAAGGCCAAGGATCAGGATCTAGATTATATGAGGAGGTCTTTAATAAGGACTGCAATAAAAACTTATAATGTTACTCCAACGGAGGAAGACCTGACTTTCCTGGCTGCTGAAACTAAGTCCAATAAAGAATTCGTGGAAGACCTTTTAGCCA
The DNA here is from genome assembly GCA_964567325.1 of uncultured Oscillospiraceae bacterium. Taxonomy (GTDB): domain Bacteria; phylum Bacillota; class Clostridia; order Peptostreptococcales; family Anaerovoracaceae; genus UBA1426. The sequence continues at coordinate 1,561 of CAZMMB010000031.1, read as the reverse complement.
CATTGTAATTGTTAAAAGAAGCTGGTTTATGGAAGCTAATGGTTTAAGAAACATTGGGGGTTTACTATGAAAAGAAATGATGATTTTCAAGAAAGACGTAAGCACTTAGAGGGGCTTACCGATGAGGAATTGTATCAACACTTTTGGAAACTAACCGAGCAGGTGGTTGATCCACTGCTGGAACTAGGGAGAAAGAACACATCTCCATCTATTGAAAGGTCTGTCTTATTGCGGATGGGTATATCTTCCTTAGACGCCAAGCCCATCGTGGAGGGCTGTATTGATAGGGGCCTTATAGGCAAAGGGGCTGGCCATGTCCTGTATAAATTAGCAAAGTCGAAAGATATTTCCATCAAAGAAGCCGGTGACATGTTAGCACAGGGTAAGGGCTGGGACCACGTAGTTGCCCTCTTTCGAGCTGAATAGGGGGATAGGGAAATGAAAATAAAAGAAAATGAGAAATTGAACATTGAAAACATTTTAAAAGATTTGGATAAATATAGGCCAAAAAGAAGGGGGTGGACCTGGAGAAAACCACAGGCGGATTTGGAGATGGGCCCTTTTACCTACAGGGATGCTAGTAGGCCCATGGGCAAAGGGGTGGGTTTACCGTCCTCAAAATACTTTGATTGGATTGATCCACAGCCCCAACAGGTTATTACTACTGAAATAGCATCTGGCCGCTTCGAGGATGATATAAGAAGGATGAGGATGGCGGCATGGCATGGTGCAGACCATCTGATGGTAATACGAACAGCAGGCCAATC
>CAZMMB010000031.1:0-784 GCA_964567325.1 uncultured Oscillospiraceae bacterium | reverse complement strand
GGGTGTAGGGGGGGTCCCTATTACTAGGAAACAAGTCAGGGCCCAGCGTAAGGCCTTAGACATGATTGAAGAAGAGGTTGGTAGACCTCTCAACTATCATTCCTATGTTTCCGGGGTGGCAGGCCCTGAGGTAGCGGTTATGTTTGCTGAAGAGGGAATAAATGGGGCCCATCAAGACCCTCAGTACAATGTACTCTATAGGAACATCAATATGATTCGGTCATTTGTGGATGCTTGTGAATCAAAGAAAATTCTTGCCTGGGCCGATATAGCCCAAATCGACGGTGCCCACAATGCCAACGCTACCGCCAGGGAGGCCTGGAAGGTCATGCCTGAACTAATTGTCCAACATGCGATAAACAGCCTTTTTTCCGAGAAGGCCGGTATCAAGGCTGATAACATCTGCCTATCTACGGTACCTCCAACAGCACCCCCTGCCCCCTGTGTGTTTATGGACCTACCCTATGCGGTAGCCCTTCGGGACTTCTGTGACAGGTATCGGATGAGGGCACAGATGAATACCAAATACATGGAGGCCTCTGCTAGAGAGGCTACTGTGACACATGTTCTTAATATGCTTGTTTCAAAGCTGACAAGGGCTGATATACAATCAACTATTACTCCTGATGAAGGTAGAAATGTGCCTTGGCATATTTACAATATTGAAGCCTGCGATACAGCTAAGCAGACCCTTATTGGCTTAGACGGTCTTATGGACATGATAGAACTTAAGAAGGATGGGCCACTCCCGCAAATGGCAAGAGAAATCAAGGTAAGAGCCTGC
>CAZMMB010000030.1:8888-10885 GCA_964567325.1 uncultured Oscillospiraceae bacterium | reverse complement strand
GTTAAATCACTGGCGGGCTGCTTTGAGAGTTAATAATCGAGGAAGTCCAGATATATTTTGATAAGCTGGCTGATTTTATTGCTATAAAGGATTATGTGAAAGATATTTACAAGTATATTTCAATAATAAATGAAAACAAGGCGTATTCTTACTATGTTAACAAAAGTATACAGTATATTAAAGAAAATTATGAAAGAAATATTACCCTGGAAGAGGTTGCTGACTACTCTCAAATCAGTAAAAGCTATCTAAGCCTCCTTTTTAAACAGGAGACGGGAATTAACTTTTCTACATTTTTAACTAATCATAGGGTTGAAAAATGCAAGGAATTCATGAAGGAATCCCACTATAAAATCTATGAAATAGCAGACATGGTAGGTTTCGATAATCCATATTACTTCAGCAAGGTTTTTAAGGATAAGGTAGGCATGTCTTTTAAGGAATATCAGAGGAAATATTGCAACAGGCCCATTGCATGAGCGTGAATACAAGCTGGCCAGCATGTAAATAGCTGGCTTCAAATTTTTATATCCGCCCTAAGCTTGAAGGTGACGGTTGTTCCTTTTCCTTTTGCACTTTCTACCCTCAATCCGGCTGAATCCCCACAATAAAACTTAATGCGCTCATCTACATTTCTAATACCGATTTCGGAGTATTGTTTGTTGCGATATTTTTTATCATTTAGATTGTGCTGGAGTTCTGGATTCATGCCCACCCCATTATCGGTGACAACTATATATAGGTAGTCCCCTTCTAAAAAAGCTGATATTTCTATAAGTCCTATGTGTTCAATATTTTCGAATCCGTGGAAAATGGAATTTTCTACTATGGGTTGAAGAATAAATTTTAAGGTTTTGTATTCCATAATGTCTTTAGGGATTTTATATACGACATCGAACATATCCCCGTACTTATATTTTTGTATGTTAACATAACTCTTTACGCTCTCTATTTCATCCCTCAGGCTGACTAAAATATCCTTCCTGGAGAAGTTATATTTAAGTAAATTAATCATTGAGGAGACCATTGTGCTGACGATGGGGGCGTTTTGCAGGGTTGCCATCCAACGGATAGAATCCAGGGTATTGTATATGAAGTGGGGATTAATTTGGGCCTGCAAAATTTTAAATTCCATCTCGGCCCTTTGCTTTTCGTTTTCTACGCTTTTGGTGATAAGCTGTTCAATTCTACTGACCATCTTATTGAAGGCCTTGGCCAAATCACCAATCTCATCCTTATTTCTTATGGATACATTGGCAGATAAATCCCCTTTCTCCAGCTGTTTAATGCTGTTGGACAAGCTAATAATAGGCTTGGTTATCCCATAGGAAACCATGTAAATCAAAATAGAAGTTAAGATAAAAAATACGGCAACTATTTTAATCATTTCGACTAAAAGGGCCCGAATTTCAGTTAAAATGTTGTTGAGAGGTGAATGCTGATTATTTTCCAATTGCTATGCCTGACTGTGTCAGAGAAAATAACGCTTTCCGCCCCAAAGACAGTATCGGTAAACCTCAGAGACCCTTGGTCTAGAATTTCAGGATGCTTGAAAACAACCTCGTCCAAATAGGCGTTGAAGGGGAAGGTGAATAAGGTCTCGCCCTTTGAATCTACAACCAGCATTTTATTAGCTAGGGTAACCGAGGATAAGGAAATTAATTCCCTAAGAAAGTCATAATTGATTGAAAATATCATAATCCCGTAATTGATGTTGTTTCTATAATCATAGATATGTTTTGTGTACGTTAAGGTTCTGGCTTTATAGGAGCTGTGATATTTATATGTATAGGAGTCTTTATAGACCTGATCCTTCGCATTTTCGTCGATTAAATCGCTGAAGGAAAGGATTAAATCCTCACCTTTGACCATTGAATCGCTGCTGTAGACGATGCCGTTCTGTCCTATTATATATACTCCCTTAAGGTATCCATGGGCGCTGACCGTATTTTCCAGTATAGTGTTTATTTCTTTTTTATTCTTGCCATCGTCGCTGG
>CAZMMB010000030.1:4135-8878 GCA_964567325.1 uncultured Oscillospiraceae bacterium | reverse complement strand
GGACAATGTGTGAGTTTAATGAAAGCAGCGATGCTGTATCATTGACCGTATTCAAAAAGAATTCCAGATTATATTTGGTTTTATTGGCAAGTTCAATGGAGTAGTTTACCTGATGTTCTTTCAGGCTGTTAAAGAAGAAGGAATACAAGATATAGCCGATAAGGGCAAGAAATAGCAACATGGTACCTGCATAGACTAAGAATATCTTGTTTTTAATGCTAAATATTCTCATAAAAGTCTTGCCTCCTCCAAGGTCGGGTTAGGACTAAACCTTTAAACGCGATTAACATAATAACATTATATCATGCAAAGTTCTTGGTAAATATAAAAATTTATCTGAATATTAGCAATTTTTTCCGATAACGACAAAGTTGTTAAAGGTTTAACTAGGGAAAGTGATAACTTTAGTAATATATTTCATTCAATTCAAATAGGACAATTAGTATAATAACTATAGGTACTATCGTTATCCCAAAGTATTGAGAATCTAAAAGGGAGGAAACAGATGAAAAGGTCTAAAGCTTTAAAGCTAACTGCAATCGCACTGCTAATTCTTCTTTTGTCAGCTAGCATCATCGGATGCGGGCCGGGCGAAGAGGAAGGTGGCGATGAGATTTCAAGTGAGGGATTCAGCTGGGATATGGCTAGCGGATCTAAACTCAAGGTGATGTTCAATCAACATCCATATGCAGAGGCTATCATTAAGAAGATTCCAGAGTTTACAGAACTTACTGGAATCGAAGTCGAGTATTCTTTAACGCCGGAAGAGAATTTCTTTGACAAGTTGACCATTGCTTTAAATTCTCGTTCGGGGGATCCTGACCTATACATGACAGGTGCATATCAGATTTGGGAGTACGCACCTGCTGGCTATGCTGCTGACCTAGATGAATTTTTGAACGATCCAAATATGATGGATCCGGATTACGATGTTGGTGATTTTTATGAAGGTATAATTGGTAGTTTAAGATGGGACCTTAAGGCAGGACATAAAACTGGTTCGGGGCCTCTTTGGGCACTGCCTTTGGGGTTTGAGTCTAATGTATTAGCTTACAACAAGAGGGTATTTGATGAGCTGGATTTAGATCCGCCTACAACTATGGAGGAGCTTTCAGCCGTTATACCTAAACTTAAGAACTTTGGAGGTCCAGGGACCTATCCTCTGGCAATTCGTGGATCCAGAAACTGGGCGACCATCCATCCCGGCTATATGACTACATATTCCAATTACGGTGCAGTAGATTTCACTGTTGAGGACGGGAAGCTCGTGTCGCAAGTCAATTCACCAGAAGCCGTAGAGATGACGGAAGTATGGGTAGATTTAATCAAAGAGGGAGGGGCCCCTTCCTGGTCCAGCTATACCTGGTATCAGGCTGGTGCTGATTTTGGTGCCGGTAAAGCCGCTATGCTTTTCGATGCTACCTGCAATGGTTACTTCCAGAATCCAGAAGGTGCTTCCGAAGAAGCTGGGAACTTAGCCTGGGTTGCACCGCCGCTCCCTGAGGGGATGTCTGAGATTAATGCAAACATGTGGACATGGTCTATGGCTATAAATGAAGCTTCAAAGAACAAAACCGCAGCCTGGTTGTTCCTACAGTTTTTCACCACTGCGGAATATCAGAAATGGTCCATAGTGGAGGGGAATGCTGTAGATCCTCCAAGAAGGTCAGTGTTTGAGAGCCAGGAGGTACAAGATGTTTTGGCCAGCAACACAGGCTACATTGAAACCTTCAACGCAACAATACCCGGTACTACAATCCAATTTACACCGCAACCGCATTTCTTTGAAACAACTACTGAATGGGCGGCTACACTCCAGGATATCGTGGCCGGCAAATATAGCTCCGTACAGGATGCTATGGATCAGTTAAAGGTCAAGATGGATAAGGTAGTAGAAGAGGTAGAAGCAGAATAAAAGTAATTAGGAATTAGGGAGGTCCTCCTCCCTAATTCTATCTAGGACTTAAGGCAGGGAAGAGCAACAGAGGAGGATGGAAGAGTTGGACGAAATCATTTTGGAAGAAAATAAAATACCCTTTCTTGTTAAGGCAAGGCCCTATCTCATAATTCTTCCTGCGTTGATTTTGACGATAGGCATACTATATCCTTTTGCTACAGCTATTTATTTATCCTTAACCGATTTCTCATTTAGGTCGGTCGATTATAAATTTGTTGGTCTGAAAAATTGGATTAGCATGTTTTCATCGAAAGATTTTTGGCATGCATGCCTGGTTACGGCCCAGTATGCTATCGCTACAACAGGAAGTGAAATGATTGCTGGTTTAATTATGGCACTCTTGCTGGTTAAGGAAAGCAGATATACTAAAATTTTACGGGTTGTTTTAATATTTCCACTTATGATAGCCCCGGTTATTGCTACGCTCATTTGGCAGTTGATGATAAATAATTCAGTTGGAATTGTAGAGAAGTTTTTAAATTTATTTGGTGTATATAATTTCCCTTGGGCTTCATCGGCTTCCACGGCCCTGTTTACCGCAGCAATGATTGACTTTTGGGTTTATACACCTTTTATCATGCTTCTCATGCTTGCCGGCCTTCAATCGCTGCCCAAATCGCCATATGAATCGGCAAAAATTGACGGTGGTTCTCCTTGGTTCACATTCAGAACATTGACATTGCCCCTATTGAAACCTTTTATTTTAATAGCTGTAATTTTCAGATTGATGGCCTCTTTGCAGGAATATGGGATTATTTTTGCCCTAACAAAAGGAGGTCCTGGGGATACCCTGATGAATCTTTCCCTGACAGGTTATAATATGGGATTTGCATTTTCCAGTCTGGGAAAAGCCGTGCCATACCTGTTGGTACTGTGGGTAGTTATCTATATTATCAGTCAGAAGTTAGTGGGTGCATGGCTTAGGGGACAGCGAGCGGCACAGGGACAATAAGGAAAGGGATGTTATTGATGAAAAGCAGCATAAAAGAATCGCTGAAAAGTGTTTCAGCATACACTGTAATTAGCCTGTACGCAATATTTGCTATATTTCCACTAATTTGGTTAATAATCATATCCTTTAAAAGTGATATGCAAATGTATAATACAACTTTCATTTTTAAACCTACGATGGACAATTACAGGATTGTGCTCATCGAAGGTGCTGATTATATGAAGGCCTTTGGAAATAATGTTATCGTCAGCGGAGGAGCCGTTCTTCTTTCCTTGTTAGTAGGGGTGCCTGCCGCTTACGCTTTTGCCAGATACGATTTTGCCAAGAAGGAAAATCTAGCCTTCACCATTTTATCTTTTAAATTTGCCCCGGAGATCTTGGTAATACTGCCCTTATTCATGATTTATCAAAGGATTGGCCTCTATGATAGCTATTTCGGATTAATCTGGGTTTATCAGCTGATAACTTTGCCGCTTTTAATTTGGGTGTTAAGGGGGTATTTTGAGGAGATCTCGGTTGAGATAGAGCAGGCTGCAAATCTGGATGGTTATCCCTGGTATCATGTGTTTTGGAGGATACTGATTCCCCTTATCAAGCCAGGCTTGGTTGCATCGGCGCTACTAGCCTTTATTTTCGCCTGGAACAGCTTCACCTTTCCCTTGTTGTTAAGTGGCTTTAAGATTGAAACGGTAACCATAGCCGCACTGAGATATATCGGGTCTGATACGGTTCACTACGGACAGATGGCAGTAGCGGCAGGGGTTGCAGCGCTTCCAGAAGTGATTCTAGCCTTAATAATACAAAAGCATCTGGTAAGAGGACTTAGTTTCGGAGCGGTTAAAGGATAGGGAGAAATAATATGGCAAAAATTGAACTTCGTAATATAAGTAAAAATTTCGGATCTATTACAGCCTTGGATAATATCAATTTCCAGGTAAAAGATAAGGAGTTTTTCGTACTGTTTGGACCAGCCGGAGCAGGAAAGACAACTATCCTAAAGGTAATTGCAGGAATAGAATTTCCCGACCTGGGGGAAGTGAGAATAAGCGATAAAAATGTAAACTATGTTGAACCGGCCAGACGAAATGTCTCAATGGTTTTTGAAAATTATGCCCTCTACCCCCACCTTAGCATATATGACAACATAGCTTCACCTTTGAGAAGCCCCCTCCACAGGAAAGACGAGAAGACGGTGAATAAGGAGGTTCTCAGGGTAGCCTCAATGTTGAAGATAGACATGTTGCTTGACAGGCTGCCTAGCCAGGTTAGCAATGGCCAGCGGCAAAGGGCTGCTTTGGGCAGGTGCCTGGTCAGGGAGCCCAATGTATTTCTTATGGACGAACCCATAGCCCATTTGGATGCCAAGCTCAGGCATTTCATGAGGGCTGAATTGAAAGAAATGCAAAGCAGTTTGGACACTACAACAATCTATGTGACCCATGATTACATGGAGGCCCTCAGCCTGGGGGACAGGATAGCCATTATCAACGAGGGGAAAATTTTACAGGTCGGCACCGGAGATGAAGTGTATTTGACCCCGGCTAATGAATTCGTGGCAAAATTCATAGGTGAGCCCGAAATAAACTTGCTGGATGTTGAACTGGTTAATGAAGGCCAGAGGCTTGGGGTAAGGATGCTGGGTCAAGAGATTATTCATCCCATTGAAAAAGATGTGGCTGAATTTTTGAAGGCAGGTGGATATCAGAAGATAAGATTAGGTTTGAGGGGGACTGATATATCTTTCAGTTTTGACAAAGAAAGCCATGAATATATTGAAGGAAAAATCTATAGCGTTGAGCCTATTGGCAATAAAACAGTTTTAGTTGTTGAAATT
>CAZMMB010000030.1:0-4125 GCA_964567325.1 uncultured Oscillospiraceae bacterium | reverse complement strand
TAAGGATTGTAAGTTGAGGTTGGTAGCCCCTAACGATTTGCACGCAGAAATTGACCAAATAATTTATATAAAAATAAATATGGATAAAGCCATGTTTTTCAATGCTGAAGACCAGAATTATATCTATAGACATAAGCAGGAAGAATTGTTGGGGGTGAAATAGTGGCAAAGCTTATATTAAAAAATCTTTATAAAAGATATGAGAATAAGAGTAAGAAAAAGGGGCAGAAGCCTAATCCCTATGCTGTCAACAATTTGACTTTGGAATGCAATGATGGTGAGTTTGTTGGAATACTGGGACCATCAGGCTGTGGAAAAACAACAACGCTGAGGATGATTGCCGGCCTTGAAGAAATTACAGGCGGTGAAATTATTATTGGTGACAGAATAGTTAATAGGGTAATGCCTAAAGACAGGGGTATAGGCCTGGCCTTTGAGGATTATGCCTTGTATCCCCCCCTTACCGTATATGAAAACATAGCTTTTAACTTAAGGGCACAAAATATCAAGAATGAAACAATTCAAAAGGAAATTGAGAAAATAGCCCCCCTGCTTAAGGTCGATGATTTGCTCCATATGAAGCCAGGCAAACTCAGTGGTGGGCAAAAGCAAAGGGTTAATATAGCCAGGGCCATTGTTCGAAGACCCCAACTATTGTTGCTTGATGAGCCCATGTCCCACTTAGATGGCAAAATGAGGCAGATGTTGAGGACAGAAATTAAAAGATTACATAAAGAGATTAAATGTACAACTATTATAGTGACTCATGACCAGTTGGAGGCAATGTCGCTAGTTGATAGGCTTGCTATTATGAAGGATGGAGAGCTTCAGCAATTCGGCACTCCTTTTGATGTTTATGATAATCCGGTTAATGAATTCGTGGCAGGTTTTATCGGAGAGCCTCCTATGAATCTTTTTGCGGTAGAGGTCCAGAAGCATGTGGATGGATTTTTCTTTGAAATACAAGGAGCGGAAATTCTTATTCCAGTGCCCAAGCGCTACTATCCTATCGTAAGCGACGGTATGATGGTCCGTCTGGGTGTCAGACCATCCGATGTTTTAATTGTAGGAGATGATAGCAAAGGTTCAGATGTTAAAATCTCCGTTTTTGAGAACTTTGGAGATGAGAAAAAAATTAGTTTCCGCGTAGGAGAAGGATTCCTAACCTTGATCACCACAGATGACAAAAGGTATGACCAAGGAGACATTGTAAAACTGGATGTAAAATCTGAAAAGACCCACCTGTTCGATTTGGATACGGGGGAGAAATTAACAGTATAGAATATAAAAAAGAAGGAGGGTACAAGATGTCAAAAATTCCTGAAAAAATGAAGGCGGTAGTAGCTCATTCGCCGGGCCATTTTGCACTTGAGGAAGTGCCTGTTCCAAGGGCAGGAGAAGGGGAAATTGTAATCAAGGTGGAAGCCTGTGGAATATGTGCTGGTGATTTAAAATCTTATCACGGTGCGCCCAGCTTTTGGGGCGGCGAAGGAAATCCCCCCTATATAAAAGCACCGGTTACACCGGGTCATGAATTCATTGGCAGGATTGTTGAAATGGGTCCTAAGGTAAAAGGTGATTTCAAGCTTGGTGACCGGGTTATTTCAGAGCAAATAGTCCCTTGTTGGGAGTGCAAATTTTGCAACACCGGCAGGTATTGGATGTGCCAAAAGCATGATGTCTATGGCTTTCAGAATAATGTCAATGGGGGTATGGCTGAATATATGAAGTTTCCTAAGGAGGCATTAAACTACCATGTGCCGGAGGAACTTTCAATGGAGGAAGCAGTGCTTATAGAGCCATATGCCTGCTCCAAACACTGTGTAGACAGGGGAAATATTACAAACGAAGATGTCGTGGTTTTATCCGGCGCAGGAACCTTAGGTTTGGGTATGGTGGGCTACATAGCCATGAAAAATCCTAAACTTTTAATTGTTTTGGATATGAGACAGGACAGATTGAAACTGGCAAAACAATTCGGTGCGGATTTAGTTATGAATCCGGGGGAAGTGAATGTGATCGATGAAATTATGAAATTAACCGAGGGCTACGGTTGTGATGTGTATATTGAAGCAACAGGTCACCCTTCTAGCGTAAAACAAGGCTTAGAAGCCATTCGTAAAATGGGGACTTTTGTAGAATTCAGCGTATTTGCAGAATTAACTACGGTGGATTGGAGCATTATAAGCGATAGAAAAGAGCTGGACCTATACGGTTCGCATTTGAGTCCCTATTGCTATGAGCCGGTAGCTGAATGGATTAAAGATGGTAAATTGCCTACAAAGGGTGTGGTGACCCATACATTTCCCTTAGACCAGTGGGAAGAGGCTTTCAAAGTTGCAGAAAAAGGTGCTGAAGGTACATTGAAAGTCGTCCTCGTACCATAAGGAGGAGGAAAATAATGAAAAAAGTAGCCATCGGCTGTGATGAGGCCGCCTATGATTTGAAACAAATTATCATAGAATTTTTAAATGATTCAGGCTATGAGAGCCAGGATTACGGTGTGTATAACAAGGACCCTTCCCTTTATCCAGATACAGCGGTTAAAGTGGCTTCAGCAGTTGCAGAGGGAAAGCATGACCGGGGAATCCTTATATGTGGAACCGGGATTGGAATGGCAATATCGGCAAACAAGGTCCCTGGAATTCGCGCAGCCGTATGCCACGACAGTTACTCAGCGGAGCGGGCCCGAAAAAGTAATAATGCGCAAATCATGGCTATGGGCTCCAGGGTCCTAGGACCAGAGCTTGCAAAACAGCTTGTAGGGATATGGATGAACTCAGAGTTTCAAGGTGGTGGGTCCAAGGCAAAGGTAGATCGGATTATAGAATATGAAAAAGGATTCATCTCAGGAGGATAGATAAATGCAGAGAATAATCAATAATCCTGACCATGTAGTGGAGGATATGCTAAAAGGTTTCGTAAAGAATCACAAGGATATTGTAGTTGCTACGGAAAACCCTAGGGTATTGAAATACATAGATGCACCCCGGCAAGGCAAGGTGGGAATAGTGACCGGTGGCGGATCGGGTCATAAGCCGGCTTTTATAGGCTATATAGGGAGAAATATGGTAGATGCAGTTGCTGTAGGGGAAATCTTCTCCTCTCCTACGGCAAAAGCATTTTACGACGCTTTTAAGGAGGCCCATGGTGGTGATGGAATAGCCTGTCTATATGGAAATTACGCCGGGGACAATATGAATGTTAAAATGGCCATGCAGATGGCTGAAATGGAAGGTATTAAAGTAAAGACTGTTGTAGCCAACGATGATGTAGCCTCAGCTCCTAAAGAGGAGTCAGACAAAAGGAGGGGGGTGGCAGGTGAAATCCTAATGTGGAAGGTTGGGGGGGCAAAGGCTGCACAGGGAGCAAACCTGGATGAAGTTATAGCAGCAGCCCAAAAAGCCATAGATAATACTAAAAGTGTTGGCATTGGCATAACCCCTTGCACCATTCCTTCTGCAGGGAAAGCCAACTTTGAAATAAGGCCGGGAACCATGGAGGTGGGTATCGGTCATCATGGGGAACCTGGCATTCAAGTGGCTGACCTGGCCACTGCAGATGACATGGTCGAAATCATGTTGGACATTATTTTGCCGGACCAACCTTTCGACAAGGGGGATGAAGTGGTTGTATTAGTTTCTGGTTTGGGGGCGACACCCGTGATGGAGGCTTACATAGTGTATAACAAGGTGGAAGATATCTTGACTGGAAAGGGGATTAGGGTCCACAGATCATATGTAGGCAATTATTTTACCTCCCTGGAAATGATGGGAATCACTTTGACTTTGATGAAGCTAGATGATGAGTTAAAGGATCTTGTTGACATGGAAGTGGATACAATGGGGCTCAAACAATTCTAATGGTTATTGTTTATCAGGAGGAAGATTGTCTTGGTATTTTTAGGAATTGATGCTGGAACGACCCATATCAAGGCTGCAATTTTATCGGGAGATGGAAGGACAATTGACAGTGCTAGAGAAAATGTAGTTCTCTATAGACCTTCAGAGAATTATTGTGAAATTGATATGGATGAACTTTGGAAAAGTTTATGCACAATATTACTCAGACTCAAAAGTAAAAATCTTGATTTATGGGACAAGATAAAGGGTGTGGGCATCACGG
>CAZMMB010000029.1:4733-10936 GCA_964567325.1 uncultured Oscillospiraceae bacterium | reverse complement strand
AAAGATCGATTTATCCATGCCGCTTATTGGGCTAGGGAATTCAATTGTGATATGTATGAATTTCGAGGAGATTACTTGTTGGAGACAGCTGATGAAGATGAGCTGGTTGATATTTTAAAAAGTGTGCGAGAGATTATAGGTCATGTTGTCCCCTTAATGTTTACCTTGCGCAGTAAGGAGGAGGGCGGCCTTGCAAGCATATCAGAAAAGGACTATTTGAGGCTTAATACGAAAGTATCTGAATCGGGGTTAGTCGATATAGTTGATGTTGAGTTGGAAAAAGGCCCGAGGCTGATAGGTGAATTAATATCCATAGCCCAGAAAAAAGGAGTGTTCCTATTGTTGTCGAAGCACATTTTTAAACAGATGCCCCGAAAAGCGGAAATTATTTCTGATCTGTGTAAAATGCAGGGTTATACTGTTGATATGGTGAAAATTGCTCTTATGGTAGAAGACGAAAGGGATCTGTTGAATCTTTTAGATGTTTCTTTGTCTATGAAAGACGAATATGCGGACCGGCCCTTTACCATAATAGGGATGGGCGAAAAAGGGATGCTCAGCAGGGTAAGCGGGGAAATTTTTGGATCCTCCCTGACCTTTGCAAAAGGATTAGAGGCTTCGGCCCCAGGCCAAATTGATGCTTCTAAGGTACGGAGGGTGATGGATATTATTAGTGATGGCAGCTGATATATTTAGGGTCTGCTGAACGGATTATTTGGAATTCCAGGATCCGTTCAGTCGGCAGATGGTATCTGCCAGCAATCGGCCAAACGCTGATATATGCCGATTGCAGACCCTAATTATTGGCGAGCTGAACAGATGGGAACCATGATCTTTATTATCCCATCTTTACAAGTGCAAGGATTATGGACAGGTATGATAATTATCCTTGCACTTGTAAGATTCATAAATGGCCACAACACTGTAAACACAGGCCTTTATGAATCGTTCAGCAAGCCCTATTTAGCTAACTTTTTAGAAAGGGAGAAAGCATAAATGAAAAGAATTATAAGCACAAATGGTGCTCCTGAAGCGGTAGGTGCATATTCACAGGGAGTTGGCCTATCGGGCCTGGTATTTACATCTGGGCAATTACCGATTGATCCCGCTACGGGGGAAATTAACACTGGAAGTATAGCCTCTCAGGCTGAGCAGTCGATGAAAAATGTAAAGGCGATCGTTGAGGCGGCCGGTTTAACCATGGACGATATATTGAAGGTTACAATCTTGTTAGCTGATATAGGCGATTTTGCTGAGGTTAATAAGGTTTATGAAAGTTTTTTCAAAGGGGATTTTCCCGCAAGGTCATGCTTTGCAGTGAAAGACTTACCCAAAGGGGCAGGTATAGAAATCGAAGCTATTGCAGGAAAGTAGGGTCTGCTGAATAGGCTAATTGAAAGCTAAATACGTTCAGCCAGCAGATGAAATCTGATAGCGATTGGGCAAATGTTAGTTCAGGTAAGGGGGAAGAGCCTCGTCTAATTCCGGTTCAGATGAAATCTGCCAGCAATCAGCCAAACTTTAGTTTATGCAGATAGCAGACACTGATTATTGGAATTGTTCAGCAAGCCCTAGATAGGTAGGTATATCGGAAATGAGATTCTACTTATGAATGAGGCCACTTAAGGAATTAGGATTTTCTCAGTGGCCTCGCAGGATTCTTATAAAAAGCCCTTCATCATCACGCACCGCAGCATTTTTTGTATTTTTTGCCACTTCCACAGGGGCAGGGGTCGTTCCTGCCTGGTGGTTTTTCTTTTATTACAGTTTTGGACTTTTTATAGTCTTTCAGAATTTGACCCCTTTTTTCTTCGGTTAGCAGGTCATCCCATTGGGGTAAATTGTATAGGTAATCGGCCTTGGCTAGCAGCATATTGAAATATAATTTTTCTAAATCAATATCTATAGAAATTTCATCCTTTTTTCCTAATCCTTCTAAGCTCAGCGGTTTTAGTAAGCTGCTGTTGATCCCATCTAAAAAGCCCATGAAAATCACATCATCAACTTCATAAGTTTGGGCTAGATCTTCAATACATCCTTTAATTGTGGAGTTTTTTGATTCTAAGATGGCAGAGTAAATCCTGGTCTCACCAGAGCTATATTTTTCCCAAAATGCAGGGAAACTATCATCCGTCTGGTTTTCTAGTTGGTTTTTCCAATCCTTGAAAAGGCTCATTACTTTGTTCCCCCCGCAAGTATGATGTCGTAGGCTGCATTTTTAGCAATTGCAGTGCCTATTTCAATAACATCCCCCATGACGGCGCTACCTGTTGGTAGGGGTCCAGCACCTTTACCGTAGAACATAAGCTCATCCACAGCATTTCCCTTAACGAAAATAGCATTGAATTCGTTATTGACACCGGCTAGGGGGTGGGAAAGTGGAAGGAGGGTAGGACGTACATTGTAAGTGAGATTTCCATTCTCCTTTTTTGCTGTAGCTATAAGTTTAATTTTTTTGCCCGATTTTGCAGCTCTTTTAATATCATCTTTCGTAATCTTTGTAATTCCTTCAGTGGGTATGGCTTCAGGAGGCACTCTTACACCAAATACCAATGAAATCAGTATTGAAAGTTTGTTAGCAACATCTATACCTTCAACATCAGCAGTGGGGTCTGCCTCGGCAAATCCTTTTTCCTGGGCTACTTTTAAGACATCATCGTATTCAAGTCCAAAGTCAGTCATTTGAGAAAGAATATAGTTGGTGGTTCCATTCAATATTCCCAAGACTTCTATAAAAGAATTGGCCCGTAAAACTGTGGTTAGTGCATTAAGAATTGGGATCCCTCCACCCACACTAGCCTCGTAGCGGAACATAACCCTATTTTCTTCTGCTGTTTTTCGTAGATTGTCATAGTTTTCGGCAACAGCCGCTTTATTGGCGGTAACCACATGTTTTCCGTTTTTCATAGCCTCTAGCATAAAAGTTGTTGCAGGTTCAATCCCACCTAGCAACTCAATTATTATGTCAATTTGTGGATCTAAAAATAGATCATCGGGATTTTGCGTAAAAATATCCTTAGATACCACCACATCCCTTTCTCTATCCACATCCTTTTCTAATATTTTAACTATTTCAAAGTCAATCCCTGTCCCAGACTTTATTATTTCTCGATTCATTTCAAGCGTCGCATAGGTGCCAGTACCTATATTTCCGAATCCCATCAATCCGATTTTAATTAATTTTTTTTCCACTGTTTAACCTCCTGAAGTTTGTCCATATTGTTTCTACTATTAAATCCATATGTCGGTAAATAAATTCTTTTCTAAGTCCGACACTTATGATATTATAATACAATATTTCAAATTAGTCTTTAGTCATTTGAAAAAAATGTGAAAAGTGAGGATAAGTCCTTATGAGTCGGCAGGGCCACAGCCTAAGCATAGTCTTGATAGAACCGGAAATTCCACCTAACACTGGTAATGTTGCCAGAACCTGCGCAGCCACAGGGAGCAAACTACATCTTGTCAGGCCCTTGGGATTTTCCCTAGATGACAATCATTTAAAAAGGGCAGGTTTAGACTATTGGCAGTTTGTTGATCTAGAGATTCACGATAGTTTGGATGATTTTTTATCCAAATATCCGGATAGGCCTAAATATCTTGCAACCACGAAAGGGCAAAGATGGTTTACTGATGTGGAGTATGAAAGAGATTCCATGATACTTTTCGGAAAGGAGACTGCGGGACTGCCAAAGAAATTTATTAGTGAAAATATAGAAAGAACAATAAAAATCCCTATGGGAAAAGATGTAAGCCTAAGGTCACTCAATTTGGCAAATTCTGTAGCTGTCGTAGCTTATGAAGTGTTGCGTCAATTAGATTTTCCTGGACTTGGGTAATTTCAGTATTAGTTTTCCCCTCTTCTTTGAAATATGATATACTAAGGGTCGACAAATACTGAGGACATTTCATATTTACCGAGGGACAAATTATGAAACTAGGCTATGAACTAACAATTGAACAAACTCAGAAACTGGTTATGACACCAGAGCTAATCCAGGCTATTCAACTCCTGCAATTCAATACCCAGGAGCTTGAAAGTTATGTCCAGGAGCAGTTGTTGGCAAATCCTGTTCTAGAGAAAGCTGAAAAGAATGGGAATGAGGAAGCTGAGGGAGTCGATGCAAATCATGAGCCGGACCATAATGAAAAAAATGATGATAAAGAGGCTACAGAGAATAATGAAATGGATGATGTGGACTGGGCTGAACATTTCAGGGAGAGGGGCTACGATGATATAAGCTATAGACAATCGGGCACTAGGGATGAGAAAGAGGATTATTCTTATGAACAATTCGTATCTTCGGAAATAAGCCTAACAGACCACCTTATGAGGCAACTTGATTTTGTAGCTATGAGGCCCGCATGTAAAATGATTGCACGCTATTTAATAGAGGCCCTAGATGAAAATGGATACCTGACCTCGTCCATAAGCGAGGTATGTCAAGTTTTTAGGGCTAGGGAAGAAAAAGTTCTGGAGGCTTTGGAAATTATACAAGGGTTTGAGCCGCTGGGAGTAGGAGCAAGGAACCTTAAAGAATGCTTGTTAATTCAATTGCAAAACAAAGGAGAGGACAAGCCGGAGGTAAGGGAGATCATTGAGAACCATTTGGAGGATATTGCTGAAAACCGACTGTCTAATATTGCCAAGTGTGTTGGAATAACAATAAAAGATGCGCAAAGAATAAGCGATGGCATAAAGTCTTTAGAACCTAAGCCCGGTAGGCAATTTGGCAGCTCCAGAGATAATCGTTATATAGTCCCCGATGTTACTGTAGAAAAAGTGGGCGATGAATATGTTGTTATAGTTAATGATACAACGGCACCCAGATTGAATGTCAGTCCTTTCTACCGGAAGATGTTGATGGAGTCCGATAAGGAATCCAACATTTCAAAGTTTCTTTCGGGCAGGCTAAATTCAGCTCTTTGGCTGATTAAAAGTATAGAGCAAAGGCGACAGACCATATATAATGTAGTCAAGGCTGTAGTAGATTATCAGTATGATTTTTTTGAAAAGGGTAAGCGCCACATGAAGACCCTTACTTTAAAACAGATAGCCGATGAGGTTGATGTTCACGAATCTACTGTTAGCAGGTCTATAAATGGAAAGTATATGCAGACACCCAGAGGACTTTTTGAAATCAAGTATTTCTTCACCAGTGGTGTCACCGGAAGCGATGGCTCCGGAATAGCGTCAGAAAGTATTAAATCAATAATAAGGGAAATGGTAGATAATGAGGATCCAAAAGCCCCTCTTTCAGATCAGGCGATAGCCGATTCCATGGAGGAATGTGGAATAGACATATCTCGAAGAACTATTGCAAAATATAGAGATGAGATGAACTTACCGTCTTCGACAAAGAGGAAGCGCTTTTAATATAAAATCAAATGGAGGTAGGAAAATGAAAGTTAAAGTTGGAATCAATGGGTTTGGAAGAATTGGCAGGAATGTATTTAAAGTCGCTTTTGATAACAGTGATTTATATGAAATAGTTGCTATCAACGATATTACTGACCCCAAGACATTAGCACATCTTTTGAAATATGACAGTTGTTTTGGTAAGTACCAAGCAGAGGTTGAGGCTAAGGATGATGCAATTGTAATAAATGGTAAGGAAGTTAAAATACTAGCCGTAAGAAATCCGGAAGAACTTCCTTGGAAAGAGCTGGGAGTGGAGGTCGTAATAGAATCCACAGGTTTGTTCACCAAAAAAGTTGATGCAGAAAAGCATATTAAGGCTGGAGCAAAAAAAGTTATTATTTCGGCACCGGCATCGGATGAAGATATAACCCTTGTTCTTGGTGTAAACGATGAAAAATATGACCCAGCAGTCCACCATATTATATCTAATGCTTCGTGTACCACTAACTGCCTTGCACCTTTTGCAAAAATTGTTGATGAGGAATTTGGGATTGAAAGAGGTCTAATGACGACCATACATTCCTACACTAACGATCAAAAAATACTTGATTTGCCCCACAGTGACCTCAGGAGGGCTAGGGCAGCCGCAGTATCGATGATCCCTACCACAACAGGGGCCGCAAAAGCTGTATCCTTGGTTCTGCCCCAACTGAAGGGGAAACTGAATGGAATGGCCATTAGAATTCCAACTCCTGCAGTATCAGTAGTAGATATAGTCTTTGAGCTTAAACAGGAAACAAGCAAAGAGGCTGTTAACCAGGCATTCAAGAGGGCTGCTGAA
>CAZMMB010000029.1:0-4723 GCA_964567325.1 uncultured Oscillospiraceae bacterium | reverse complement strand
GGTGAACTTAAAGGTATTTTGGGCTTCTGCGATGAACCCTTAGTTTCAATAGATTTCAAGCAGGATACCAGGTCTTCCATCATCGATGCTCTTTCAACCATGGTGGTTGAAGGAAAAATGCTGAAAGTACTTTCCTGGTATGATAATGAATGGGGTTATTCCAATCGGGTGGTTGATGTTATGAAGCTGATTATAGAAAAGGGTATATAAGGTGTGTTGAATGAAGAAAACCCTGAAGGATATAGATGTTGAAGGCAAGCGGCTTGTGGTTCGCTGTGATTTCAATGTTCCCCAAGACGGGGATGGGAATATAACTGACGATAGCCGCATCTTAGCCTCCTTACCTACTATTAAGTACCTATTAGATGAGGGCGGATCTTTAATACTTATGTCTCATTTAGGTAGACCCAAGGGTCAGGGAGATATAAAATTCACGCTCAAACCGGTTGCCCAAAGACTTTCTGAAATTTTAGGACAAGATATACTCTTTCCTGCAAACTTTTCTGTGGTGGATGATGGTGTCAGGAAAATGGCATCAACTCTTTCATCGGGAGAAATCCTCCTCTTGGAAAATGTTCGCTTCCGCAAGGAGGAAACAGAGAATGAATCTGAATTTTCCAAGGACCTGGCCAGCCTTGGGGATATTTTTGTAAACGATGCCTTTGGTTCGGCACATAGGGCCCATTGCTCAACGGCTGGGATAGCACAATACCTGCCGGCTGTCTCCGGTTTTTTGATGGAAAAAGAGCTAAGGTTTTTAGGAGACACGATAGAAAACCCTAAGAGGCCGTTTTTGGCTATTATGGGGGGGGCAAAAGTGGCTGACAAGATACCTGTAATAGAAAATTTGTTAAAAAAGGTCGACGTCCTTATCATTGGCGGTGCTATGGTGTTTACCTTTCTTAAGGCAAAAGGCTACGAGGTGGGCAGGTCTCTACTGGAAGAAAATATGATTGAGGACGCTTCATTATTTATATCTAAAGCTGAGGAGGAAGGAGTAAAACTCCTGCTTCCTATTGATATATTGGCAGCAAAGGAATTCGACAATGATGCTGAGACCCTTATGTGTGATAGCAAGGGCATACCGGAAGGCTATATGGGGATGGATATAGGCCATAAGACCATAAGGCTGTTTAGTGAAGAAATAGCGGGGGCAGAAACAATTGTTTGGAACGGGCCCATGGGTGTGTTTGAAATGCCCAACTTTGCTGGTGGGACAAGGGCAATTGCAGAAGCTCTTGCAAAAAGCAAGGGCATATCTGTCATAGGTGGGGGAGATTCGGCCGCTGCTGTAAGACAATTTAACCTGGCGGATAGAATGACCCATATATCGACAGGCGGTGGAGCCTCACTGGAATTCTTAGAGGGAAAAGTGTTGCCCGGGGTGGCGGCACTGGATGATAAATAAAATTGGAGGGTAGTTATGAGAAAATCGTTTATAGCTGGAAATTGGAAGATGTATAAAACTTGTGAAGAAGCAAAGACTTTTGCGGAAGAATTCAAGGCCCTATGCAAGGAGACAGATGCGGAAGTTGCAATATGTGCCCCCTATCCACAATTAGGCCTATTGGTGGAAATCTTCAAGGGAACAGGAATAAAGGTGGGTGCCCAGAATATGCACTATGAGGATGAGGGCGCTTTTACGGGAGAGGTTTCTGGGAAAATGCTCAAGGAGATGGGTATTGATTACTGTATAATAGGCCACTCTGAAAGAAGACAGTATTTTGCAGAGACAGATGAAAGCGTAAATAAAAAACTTCACGCAGCTTACAAGCATGGCATTCTTCCTATACTATGCGTAGGAGAGGTTTTGGAGGAAAGGGATCGGGGAGAGGAACTAAATGTAGTAGCCAAGCAGGTAAAAGGTGGATTATCCGGTCTTACAGCTGATCAAGTTTCTAAATTGACAGTAGCTTATGAGCCGGTTTGGGCAATAGGCACGGGCCGTACTGCTAGCCCTCAACAGGCCAATCAAATGTGTGCCCATATTCGGAGTGTAATTGAGAAAATTTATGGTAAAGAAGTTGCTGAAAAAGTTTTAATTCAATATGGGGGAAGCGTGAAGCCGGACAATGCTACAGAGCTTCTGAACATGAATGATATAGATGGGGCCTTGGTAGGGGGAGCTAGCCTGGTTCCAGAAAACTTTATAAAGATTATCAATTTTTAATTCGGGAAAGGAAAATGAAATGAGCTTTATTGAAGATATATTTGCAAGGGAAGTATTGGATTCCAGGGGGAATCCAACGGTGGAGGCAGAAGTTTGTTTAGAGGACGGTTCTACTGGTAGGGCCATTGTACCATCTGGTGCATCCACAGGAGCATATGAAGCAGTTGAGCTAAGGGATGGGGAAGAAAAGAGATTCCTGGGAAAGGGTGTTCAAAAGGCAGTTGACAACATTAATGAAATCATTGCACCCGAACTTATAGGATGGAATGCCTTAGATCAAATCGGTATCGATAACTACATGATTAAGATGGATGGGACAAAAAATAAGGGCAAGCTCGGAGCCAATGCAATACTTGCCGTTTCCATGGCTGTAGCCCATGCTGCTGCTCAGAGCGCAGGCTTGACCCTATATCAATATATAGGTGGGGTAAACGCAAAATTGATGCCTGTTCCTATGATGAACATATTAAACGGCGGGGAACATGCTGATAATAATGTAGATATTCAGGAGTTTATGGTCATGCCTGTGGGGGCCGAGAATTTCAGGGAGGCCCTTAGAATGGGGACAGAGGTATTTCATAGCCTTAAGGCTGTTCTTAGAGGGAAGGGGCTCAATACAGCCGTAGGCGATGAGGGAGGATTTGCACCGGATTTGAAGAGCAACGAAGAGGCCATACAGGTTATTATCGAAGCCATTGAAAAAGCCGGATATTCTTCAGAGACAGACCTGAAAATAGCCCTAGATGTGGCAGCATCTGAAATTTATGACGAAAAAACGGGCCTCTATAATCTGGCAGGAGAGGGCGTAAAGAAGACTTCTGAGGAAATGATAGATTATTATGAAATGCTGACATCTAAATATCCCTTGGTTTCCATAGAAGATGGTCTGGCAGAGGACGATTGGGAAGGTTGGAAGTCCATGACAGAACGACTTGGCAAAAAAGTTCAACTGGTGGGCGATGATCTTTTTGTTACAAATACAGAAAAACTGGCCAAGGGCATATCAATGGGAGCTGCTAATTCCATATTGATTAAGGTCAATCAAATAGGGACCTTAACAGAGACCTTAGATGCCATAGAAATGGCA
Organism: uncultured Oscillospiraceae bacterium; assembly: GCA_964567325.1. Lineage (GTDB taxonomy): Bacteria > Bacillota > Clostridia > Peptostreptococcales > Anaerovoracaceae > UBA1426. The sequence goes on along the minus strand of CAZMMB010000029.1, from coordinate 1,466 downwards.
AAAGAGGCGGGTTATACTGCAGTTATATCCCATAGGTCCGGTGAAAGTGAAGATGTAACTATTGCAGACCTAGCAGTAGCCATAAATGCAGGACAGATTAAAACAGGGGCGCCCTCTAGGACAGATAGGGTCTCCAAGTACAACCAACTTCTGAGGATAGAAGATGAACTTTACGAAGCTGCCAAGTTTTTAGGTCTCCAAGTATTCTATAACCTCAAATAGCTTGATTTATAAGGATAAATATGATAATTTATAGTGGTTGTATTAATTAGGAGGTGTAGATTTGAAAATAGCACTAATGGTTATACTCGCATTAGCAAGTTTGGTGCTCATAGCCAGCATCCTGCTCCAATCGGGTAAAAGTGCGGGCCTATCCGGATCCATAGGCGGTGGGGCCGAGCAGTTATTTGGTAAGAAGAAAAGCAGAGGTTATGAAGCCCTTCTGAGTAAAGTTAGCGTAGTGGGTGCAATCTGCTTTATACTATGTTCGTTAATATTGGTGGCTATAGAATAATTATACTATAGGATAGATTTATATATAGAGGTGCATATGCACCTCTTCTACTGTGTAAAAGGAGGATAGTTATATGGAATCGCTTGCAGTCTTAGCACCTGTATGTGCGGTGGCAGCACTAATTGTTGCTTATGCCCTTGCTTCATGGATTGCTAAATTAGATGAAGGAACTGATAGGATGATTGAAATATCAGGTTATATCAGATCTGGATCAATGGCATTTCTTAAAAGGGAATACAAGTATATGGTTGCCGTTATAGTCGTTGTTTTCATTATTCTAGGTATAGCAGTGAATTGGCTGACTGCGGGGCTCTATGTATTCGGTGCAGTTTTTTCTGTTCTTGCTGGATATTTTGGCATGACAGTAGCAACGAAAGGCAATGTACGTACGGCAAATGCAGCAAGGAGCGGTAGTATGCCTAAGGCACTGAAGGTTGCATTTAGAAGCGGTGCGGTTATGGGACTTTGCGTCGCCGGGTTAGGTATTTTGGGATTAGGAATTATTTTTGTAATAATGGGTATTAACGCAGCCGATGTGGTTACGGGATTTGGTTTAGGGGCTTCCTCAATGGCCCTATTTGGTAGGGTAGGAGGCGGAATATATACTAAAGCAGCCGATGTAGGGGCTGATTTGGTCGGAAAGGTTGAGGCAGGAATACCAGAAGACGATCCTAGGAATCCAGCGGTAATTGCCGATAATGTGGGAGACAATGTAGGGGATGTTGCAGGCATGGGGTCTGATCTGTTTGAATCCTATGTCGGGTCAATCATATCAGCCATAACCTTGGCTGTATTTATACCAGAGGTTGTCCCCATAGTGGGAGATGCTTTCATGCTGGATCCTTATATTGCTTCCCTTTTCCCTCTTTTGCTTTCTGCTATAGGGATTATAGCATCCATACTGGGAATTATGATGGTGAGGGGGAAAGAAGGCGGGAATCCTGCTTCTGCT
>CAZMMB010000028.1:0-10994 GCA_964567325.1 uncultured Oscillospiraceae bacterium | reverse complement strand
ATCAGCGTTTGGCCGATTGCTGGCAGATACCATCTGCCGACTGAACGGATCCTGGCATTCCAAATAATCCGTTCAGCAGACCCTAATTACTGTTCACACCCGGCACATCACAGTGGGCTGCTTTCATATGGGGTGTGAACAGCAACTTGTTTTACCCTAGCCCCGCCTTACAATAGTAGATTGGCTTGCCCAAAGACATAAAACGCTCTTCATACTGGGATCTAGTGTTACGGGCAGGATAGCTGCTCTTATGCAAGTCTTTGCTAGATTCTTCTATAATTAATCCTTCTGCCCTGCACTCTTCTAATGTGAAGTTGAAAAGGTTTTCACTATCGGTTTTAAACTCTATAAATCCACCTGCTCGCAATATTTTCTTATAGGCCCTTATCTTATTTCTATGTGTCAACCTCCTCTTGCTATGGCGGGCCTTGGGCCAGGGATCGCTGAAATTTATAAAAATTCCTGACACTTCACGGGCCTCAAAATAATCTGTCGCATCCTCCATATATTCCCATATAAAAAGCACGTTGTATAGTTGTTTTTCTTCAATAAGCTCTAAGGCACGAAGGACAACGCTACTTCTGCTCTCTATCCCTAAGTAAAAATTATTGGGATTAGCTTCCCCTAAACTGGCTAGATAGTGTCCCCTACCACAACCGATTTCAAGGTAGATTTCACCTTGGAAATTTGTATTTTTCTCCCTGAGATAATTATTCCATGACCCTTTAATCTTCGTACTATTTTTAATTTGCAGGTGGTCAAGGCTAGCAAGTTTTTCTTCTTCATTTTTCACCTTACGCTGACGCATACTTCCTCCCCTAGGGCCTTCATTTCATCCAGGCTGTAAGCAGTATAAGTCCCCTTTTCATCGAGTATTTTCCCCGGGTTGGTAAATCTTTGCAAAAACCATGGAGGGTGGTGTGAATATTCCCCTACCATCTTTTTTATGTCTTCTCCCGTCAATAGTTCCCTGCATACCGTTGTGCGAAACTCACAAGTTATCCTGTTACTATTATGTTCATCGGTAAGTATCTCTGCGCTGGCTTTAATCGCATTAATGTCCACGGGACATCTGGTTATATCCCCATATTTTCCTGCAGGACCCTTTATATCCATGGCCACATAATCAATCAGCTTTTCTGTCAAAAGTTCTTTCAGCATTTTAGGATTGGAGCCATTAGTATCTAGCTTCACTGCCAAATCCAACCCCTTAATCAGGTCAATCAGATTAGGCAACTCTCTGGTCAATGTAGGCTCCCCACCGGATATGCAAACCCCGTCTATAAATCTTCTTCTTACCTTTAAGAAGCTTACTAATTCCTCTAGGTCTATACGGTCAGGAGATAGCCCTTCCTTTTTAGAAAAGACCAGAAGCTCGGGGTTGTGGCAGTATCCGCATCTAAAGTTGCATCCACCAAGAAAAACTACGGTGGATGCTTTTTGTGGGAAATCTATTAGGGATGATTTTGTTATGCCGGCAATTCTCATAATCTACCTTATTATCTCCTTGAAAATTAAACTGTTGCAGCCTTTGTTCCTTTTGCTATCTCCTTGGAAGCCATACTTACGGAAACATTGAACTCTTTGCGTTCATTGTATTCTTCCTTTTTACCCCTGTTCCAAGATTGAACAGGACGATGAAAGCCTACCACCCTGGTCCAAACCTCAGCATCCTTTCCACAGCTAGGACAAGTGAAGCTCTCGCCTGCAATGTATCCGTGGTCGGGGCAGATAGAAAAAGTGGGTGTTATCGTTATATATGGAATGGCAGTACTATCCATTATCTTCTTAATAAATGTTCGACAAATTTCAGGATCGTCAATTTTCTCCCCTAGAAAAGCATGTAGGACCGTGCCACCGGTATATGCGGTTTGAAGCTCTTCCTGAAGCTCTATTGCCTCGAAGATATCATCTGTTGCCCCTACAGGTAACTGGGTAGAATTCGTATAATACGGTTCATCCTTTCCCGCAGTTATTATATTTGGATATAGTTTCTTATCTAGCCTGGCAAAACGGTAGCTTGTCCCTTCCGCCGGGGAAGCTTCTAAGTTCCAAAGGCTACCGGATTCCTCCTGAAAGAGCTGGATTACCCTATTCATAAAATCCATTATGTCCACGGCGAACTTATTCCCCTCTTCAGTGGCTATATCTACATTCAAAAGGTTAAGACATGCTTCATTCATACCATTTAGGCCAATTGTAGAAAAATGATTCTTGAAATACCCCCCTGTCGCCTGCTTGACACCTGATAGGTAATAGCGGGAATATGGATACAGGCCAGATTCCATGTACTGCTCCAGCATTTCCCTCTTACAGTCACAGATTTCTTTGGCATATTCCATTAGCTTTCTAACCTGGGCCTTAAATTCCTGGACATCTTTGGCCAAATAACCAATCCTGGCCATATTGAGCGTCACTACATTAATGGATCCTGTCAAAGGGTTTGCCCCAAAAAGGCCTCCCCCCCTATGACGGAGTTCCCTGTTGTCAAGCCTAAGCCTGCAACACATGGACCTGATATCCTCCGGCGAAAGGTCAGAGTTTACAAAGTTGGCAAAGTATGGAGTACCGAATTTCCTAGTCATTTCCATAATCATTTTGGCTGATTCCGATTCCCAGGGGAAATCTTTTGTTATGTTAACTGTGGGTATGGGGAAACTAAAAGCCCGCCCTGCCCCATCACCCTCCATCATTACCTGGCAATATGCCATGTTGAACATATCCATTTCCTTTTGGAATTCCCCGTAGGACTTATCCATCATGACCCCGCCAATAATTACCCCCTGTTTCTTTATAAGGGGGTGGGGAGCAATATCCAGGGTTATATTAGTGAAAGGGGTTTGGAAACCCACTCGGGTTGGAACATTTAAGTTATAGACAAAGCGCTGTACTGCCTTCTTCACTTGCTTGTAATCAAGATTGTCATAATAGATGAAGGGAGCCAAATAAGTGTCTATGCTGGATACAGCCTGAGCACCAGCGGCCTCCCCCTGCAGGGTGAAAAGCAAATTGACCAACTGCATAAGGGCTGATTCAAAGTGCCTAGGGGGCCTTGATTCAATTTTCCCCTTAGCCCCTTTAAATCCTTTCATTAAGAAATCTTCCATATCCCATCCGCAACAGTAGGGAGCTAAGAGACCTAAGTCATGGATATGCAAATCACCACCGACATGAGCATCCCTCAACTCTTTTCTGTATATCTTATTGAGCCAGTATTTCTGTGTAATGCTTTCGACTATATGGTTGTTCAAGCCTTGCAATGAGTATCCCATATTAGAGTTTTCATTTACCCTCCAGTCGTCCAGGGTAACATACTCCTCTATCATCTGTTCTGCATCCATGTAGAGGTTGTCCTTGCGGATATCTTCCCTTTCCTTACGATATAGGATATAGGCCTTGGCAGTCTTGGCATGCCCTTCTTCTATGAGAATCTTCTCCACAATATCCTGAATATCCTCAACGCTGGGGATGCTGGCCCTATAGGCTTCTTCCAAAACCCCCTCCACCAAACCGGCTAACTTCTGAGCCTCTAGCTCATCTTGGCCACCTACTGCCTTAGCCGCTGCAAAGATTGCATTGCGTATTTTAGATATATTATAATCGACAATTTCACCATTTCGTTTCTGGATTTTGCTTATTCCCATCCCATGACCTCCGCTATTATTTTTATTTGATTGTATACTCTGTCTAGTTGGTGCAACCGATCTAATTACTATATATAGTATAGTAAAGATAATAGAAATTCAAGAGGGTTTTGCCTCATATCAGGGCAATATTCTTTTGCGATTACCCCAGCTTCATATTAGTCGATTACAATTACAATGGTTTCGCCGGCTACGAACCAATCATAGAGAAATTTAGCATGGGAGGTGTAATTTCTTACACACTTGTGGGAAAGGGCTTTGGTCCCTATGGTTTTAGAGTATTCAACAGTAGGCGGTGTAATAGTGGTCCCATCCTCAGCATATTCATAATTTACGCCTATGCCATGGACATAAGCACCTCCGGCAAATCGTATGACATATGGGGCATAACCTTGGATTCTTGTCGTTCCATCCTCATAGTAGCGGAAATAAGGTTTTTTCTCCATAGCGAAAAAATATCCCAAAGGGGTAGGCTGAGAATAGGGGCCTTGGGTCCCTGTAGTTGCAAATGTATAGGATATCAAGGTCCAACCATCAATCTTTTTTTCGTACACAGCCTCGTTTTGATTGGTCACATCTATAGCAATCACCTTTTTCAAATCATGGATTCTATGGTCGCTTGCTATATACTTTTGGGGCACATGGAATATTTCCCCTGTATGGACAAGTTGGATTTTTACATATTCGTCATGGGTGAAAAGCTGCCTTATAAGTGTTCCATCTTCAATATAGACAAAGTCCTCCTTATTGTTTATAGATGGATATCCCGGAGCGCTTTGGCTCCTGGAACCACCTTGACCATCCGTGGCTTTTCCCTTATATAATGGGGGATAACCATTGCGATTTTGATAGTTGCTGATATAGGTCAGCCTCCCCCTGCTTGCATAATTTTCCGCCTTAATAATAGCCGCCTCAATTTTATCAAATTGAAAAGATCTCTCTATAACATCTGTATCTTCCACAAAGCCGAAATGCTTTTCCCCTCCCTCATCCCAATATACATGATACCACCTTTCCACCTTTCCACCCCCGCCGGCAATGTATACCGCTTCCAAAAAGCAGAATCTTTCCCCAGGGTTGGCCTGCCTTACAAGAGCATCAGCTGCTGAAGGCCCTGCATGCACATTAATATTTTCACTTTCTATATACATATATCGATAGGTGGACGGATATTTATCATAGGATAATGACACAGGAAAAGAAGGATTGAGACAGCTGTCATCTACATATAGAATTTCCCCGACCATGGCCTCCGGTATTTCTGTCGGCACCGTACAATCAAGGGGGACTTCATCATTACAGGATCTAAAGTTGATGGCTGTTCCCCAATCATCATTTAACAGGTAGAAAAATATTATATTTACTGCGCACAATGCAATTATTACTACAGTTAATATTCTTTTACTCATCCTAAACCCCTATACTATAATTCAAACCTCTTGTTTAAGTACTTCACCAGGGGCAGACCCAATCCATAGCAGGCACAGGCCTCTCCTAGCCCTACCCATAATATGCAGCTCCACATGGAACCGATAATTATTCCATTTAACAGAACTGGTGGCAGGGGAACTAAAAAATCACTATGGCCAACTTTGTATGTGGCAATTGCTGCCAGAAGGGTAGCCAAACTACCAAATACAATATCAACCACACCATTAGGCCCTAAAATATTTGAAATTAAGCAACCTACAAATAAGCCCGGAATAGCAGCCGGGGTAAAGGCCGGAAGCACAGTAAGAGCCTCGGCAATTCTCACCTGCATAACCCCATAAGAAATGGGCATTGTGAAAAGTGTTAGGGAAATATAAAGGGATGCGATTACACCACCGTGAACCAAGTATTTCGATTTCAAACTGAACTCCTTGCCTATAGGATATAGGATTGAAAAACGACTATAGCGACAAAAATAACCATTATAAATGAAGCAAATCCATCCCCTCTATGCATTATCATAGCATTCATTCGTGTTCTTTCATCCCCACCTCTGTAGCATCTTGCTTCCATAGCCATTGCCAGGTCCTGAGCTATTCGAAAAGCACTTATAAAGAGGGGGACTAAAAGAGGGATGAGACTTTTTGCCCTCCGAATGAGGTTGCCTGTTTCAAAATCAGCCCCTCTGGCCATTTGGGCCTTCATAATTTTATCGGTTTCCTCAAGGAGGGTGGGGATAAACCTGAGGGCTATTGTCATCATCATTGCAAGTTCATGGGCTGGAAGACCGATTTTCTTAAAGGGTGATAGGAGCCGCTCTATCCCATCTGTTAGGTTTATAGGTTTTGTGGTAAGGGTCAATAAGGATGAACCGATAATTAGCAATACCAACCTTACACCCATAAAAAATGCGTTATACAAACCTTCCTTAGTTATGACCAAAAATCCTATTGTCAACAAGGGCTGGCCTTTTGTCATGAACATATTGACAGTAAAGGTAAAGATAATTATAAAAAAAATCGGTTTTAAACCTTTAAAAATGAACTTAAGAGGAACTTTTGCAAGAAGAATTATTAGGCTTAAGAAAAATAGGGCAGTCAAGAATCCAAAAAAATCTTTCACCAAAAATAAAGTTATAATATAGGCAAAGGTATTTATTATTTTTACCCGAGGATCTAGTCTATGAATTATAGAATTACCCGGATAATATTGTCCTAATGTAATGTCTCTTATCATTTTATTCTAACCCAATCCATTTGGATATTTCCATCTCCACCTCATCGATTGTCAAGGGCAATTTTGTAAACTCTATCTGGCACCTAGCCAATGAATCTGCAAATTTCGCTGCAGGAGGCAGTTCCAAACCCATTTCCTTTAGTTTTTCCGCCTCTGAAAAGATTTCATCAGGGCTTCCCTCCATGACCATCCGCCCCTTGTGCATAACAAGGACCTTCTCGGAAAGTTCCGCAATATCCCCCATATTATGGGACACGAGTATAATCGTATTGTTCTCCTTTTCATGAACTGCTTTTATCAACTGAAGTATATCCTTATGAGCCCTAGGATCTAAACCTGCAGTCGGCTCATCAAGAATAAGGACCTTAGGTTTCATGGCTATTACCCCGGCTATTGCTACCCGCCTTTTTTGCCCTCCGGAAAGATCAAAGGGGGAACGATTAGCAACTTCATCATAGGATAAACCTACCAATCTTAGGGCCTCCCTGACCCTTTCCTCAATCAAGTCTTCAGATAGGCCTAAATTGCGGGGGCCGAAGGCTATGTCCTTTTCAACAGTTTCTTCAAAGAGTTGATGTTCGGGATATTGGAATACTAAGCCTATCATCCTCCGTATGTCTCTTAATTTTACATCAGGATTGGTTATATCTATTCCATCAACTAGGATTGAACCAGATTTAGCCTTTAAAAGACCATTCAAATGTTGGATCAATGTAGACTTGCCCGAACCGGTATGCCCAATTATTCCGATGAAACTGCCGTCAGGGATATTGAAACTGATGTTTTCCAGTGCAAGGGTTTGGTAAGGCATGCCTTCGCTATAAATATGTGTTAGATTTTCAACCTGTATCGGCATAAGAAATCCACCATTTCTTCCTCTTCTATTACATTTTTGGGGACATCAATTCCCCTTTCCCTCAACCTATTTGCTAAATCTACAGCAAAGGGCACATCCAAATCCATTTGGCGAATTTCATTTACCCTACAAAAAATGTCCTCGGGAGGACCATCCATCATAACCCTGCCCTCATCCATAATTACTAGCCTTTCAGCCTTGGCCGCCTCTTCCATGAAATGGGTTATTAGAAGGATAGTAATCCCCTCCCCATGCAACTTTTGAATAATTTCCATAACCTCTTCCCGGCCCTGTGGATCCAGCATAGCCGTGGGTTCGTCGAATATAATGCATTGGGGCCGCATAGCTACCACCCCTGCTATCGCAACTCTTTGCTTCTGACCGCCAGACAATAAGTGAGGGGCCTTCTTTCTTTCCCCATACATATTCACCGCATGCAGCGAGTCATCAACCCTATTTCTGATTTCTACGGGCTCTATCCCCAGGTTCTCCGGTCCAAAGGCTACATCGTCTTCCACAATAGATGATACCAACTGATTGTCCGGGTTTTGAAACACCATTCCTGCAGACTGGCGTATTTGCCAGATCTTTTCCCCATCCTTAGTGTTCATCCCCTTAACGTAGACAGTCCCTTCCGTGGGAATTAAAAGACCATTTATATTTTTTGCCAGGGTGGATTTGCCCGAACCGTTTCTACCTATTATTGCGGTGAAACTCCCTGCTTCTAGCTCAAGGCTTACCTGATTAACAGCGGGAGTCTCAAATGTGTCATCATCTATTTTATATTGAAAAACTAAATCTTCTATGCGAACCATAGCTTCCATTTTTATTCTTTCACTTTCTTTTCTGCTTCCGCCACCAACAAGTCGCAGGTGTCAAAGAAGGCCTTGTTCCTGGAACAATCATTGAAATCCAGGGAATAGTCAATGCTGGTCAAATAGGCAAAGTATTCCTTTAAGACCCATGAAAGCACCGCATCCGGCTCATCTATAATGAAATTTTGATAGGCTTCCCTGGCTGACGAGGAAAAATCCTTTGTAGTGTAATCGAAAATCGGAGTATTAGTAGCACCCATGAGAAGATTGTTTATATGGGTTGTATATATCCACGTTGCATCAGCTAAAACCCTATCATCCTCTGGATATTCCATAATCAGCTTTTCCGCAGCATAGGCCCTATCCAATACCTCCTGCCAACCAACAATCAGGCTTGCGTTCTCTGTTGTAGGTCTCTCTATTAATAGGGCCTCCAGGCTATATAGTTCCTTGACAGAATCCGAAATATAATCCCCATATTCCGCTAATAAACTATTATAATCAACCCTTAATGCAGGAACCCCCTCAAAAAACACCACCATCAGGGAGCCGGCTTTTACCTTGTCATAGTAGGATTTATGCTCACTGTCCTTTATTTTATCCACATCTATCCTGCCACTAGCCTCATCAATATACACTTGTAGCTCCTGGAGTATGGTTTTATCCTTATTCTGTACTATATAGTTAAATAGGTACTCTCTAAAATCTATAACCATTAAAGTCGCAGTATTCTCATCCAGCTTTGCAATGTTTTCATCAAGGAATTTGGCAGCCGCATCTATGCCTTCGGAATCGATGGTTTTGCTGATTAAAAGAGTGAATTCTGATTGAATATCCTCCTTATCGCTTCGGCATCCCATAAAGGAAAAAACCACAACGAAGATAATCAACAAAACTGCTGCAGTTTTATACATTCGGCAGTCCCTCCGTTAATTTCTTAAAGTTGCCTCTATACAAGTTTTTATTATACTCTAACAGTTGTGGTATTTCAAGCCTGATCCAACTAAATGATTGCTAAAGGGCGAACCAGAGGAAATCTTCCTCCCACCTATTTGCATCGGGTTGATCAAGATATTCAGGAAAAACCCTAATAACATTTTCTTCTATTCCTACCTGCATTCCCTTTGGCAAATGTCCCGTCATGACATAGAAGAGAAGTAAATCCCTTGTTTCCCTACCTATTAAGTTTTTATGAACTAAAAAACGAACATCTATTTCTTCGAAAAATATATCGCATGCGCAACCAATATACCTGTGCAGTTTCATTTTTTTAATTGCTCCTTATAGTATTATATGCTTACAATACTAATATTCCACCACTTGCAGAACATATTATAGATAAAATATGGTGGCCTCCTGATTTTTTATATAAAAGTATTTTATTTGACGAAAACCTTCCAGATGCTATACTAATACAAAAGGAAGACTTGTAGGTTCTAGCCTATAGGGCAATGAAAAATAGATAAATTACAAAAGGAGGTTGTTTTAATGAAACAATTAGTAGGTAATGTGTTGATAGGACAGTCAGGAGGGCCCACATCGGTTATAAATGCCAGTGCCCTTGGTTGCATTGAGGCTGCTATGGCATCCAACAATGTATCAAAGGTTTATGGGGCGGCCCACGGTATCAAAGGAGTATTAAAGGATGACATCTACGACTTAACCATGGAGGACAGGGAGGAGCTATCACTTATGCGCTACACTCCTGCATCTGTCTTAGGAACATGTAGGTATAAATTGGCCGATTTCCATTCCGATGACACTGATTACAAGAAAATCCTCGAAATTTTCACCAAATATAATATCCGCTATTTTTTCTACAATGGTGGGAATGATTCTATGGACACATGTAACAAAATCAGCAATTATCTATTGAAAGAAGGTTACGAATGCCGGGTAATGGGCATCCCGAAAACCATCGACAATGACCTGGCCTGCACTGACCACTGTCCCGGCTACGGCAGCGCCGCCAAGTACGTTGCCACAACTACTATGGAGGTCAGCAGAGATGCTAAAGTCTATGACACAGGTTCTTTAACTATTCTTGAGGTAATGGGTAGAAATGCCGGTTGGCTTACTGCAGCCACAGCACTGGCGGGCATGAGGGATGAAAATTTAGGACCAGATTTGATATATCTTCCCGAAGTTCATTTTGATATGGACCGTTTTATTGCTGATGCATCCCGGGTCTATAAGGAAAAAGGCCATGTCCTAGTAGCCATATCCGAAGGCATCAAAGACAAGGACAATAACTTTATTTCTTCATTTTTTTCCGAAAATGTAAGTAAAAAAGATGCCTTTGGCCATGCGAGAATGGGCGGCCTCGCCGCAGGCTTGGCAGACTATGCCAATGAAAAGCTCAACGCAAAGGTCAGAGGAATTGAATTCAGCCTCTTACAGCGCTGTGCGGCCCATCTGGCATCAGCTACGGATGTAGAAGAAGCCTATATGGCGGGAAAGGCTGCTTTTGATGCTGCCGAATCAGGTGTAACAGATAAAATGATTACCTTTGTACGCGACGAAAGCAATGGCTATAAATGTGAAACTGGCTTAGCCGATTTAACAGATGTTGCAAATGCAGAAAAGAAAGTCCCAAGAGAGTGGATAAATGAAGCTGGAAATGGTGTCTTGCAAGCCTTTTTAGATTACGCCCTACCCTTAATCCAAGGGGATAATCGCGGGCCCCTCATAGACGGACTGCCTAGGTTTACAGAGCTTAAAAAAGTACAGGCTCGAGATAGGGCTTAAAAATAACTGGAAGATAAAAGGGGATGGTTGTTGGCCTATTTCAAAATAAGGTCAACATCCGCCCCAAAGTTCAATTGCCTCTCTTAGACTTTTAACCCCTATCAGTTGAATCTTGCCCGGTGTCGGAACGGGTTTTTCAGTGTTTTTCGCAGGCAAAATAATACGATCAAAACCCAATCGACTGGCTTCCCTTATGATTTTGTCAGCATTTGGAACCGATCGCAGGTCGCCTGTAAGCCCGATTTCCCCTATTGCAATCGTTTT
>CAZMMB010000027.1:0-11057 GCA_964567325.1 uncultured Oscillospiraceae bacterium | reverse complement strand
GAATGTATCGGTCAAGCCGGTGAAACGATTCTGGATGTGGCTAAAAGAAATGGGATCGAAATTCCAACCCTTTGTTATGATGATAGGGTAGAAATATATGGGGCCTGTGGCATTTGCGTTGTAGAGGTAAAGGGAAACCCCAAGATGGTTAAGGCTTGCGCAACCATGATTAGTCAAGATATGGAGGTAATGACAAAAACCGAAAGGGTAATAGAGTCCAGGAAAACCAATTTGGAATTGTTGTTGTCCAACCATGTTGGTGATTGCAGACCCCCCTGTGTTTTAAATTGTCCGGCGGGGACAGATTGTCAGGGCTATGTAGGCCTTATTGCTAATGGGGAATATCGTGAATCGGTAAAGTTAATCAAGGAGAAAATTCCCTTGCCAGGAAGCATAGGAAGGGTATGCCCCCATCCTTGCGAGGATAATTGTAGGAGGCAGCTGATAGATGAGCCGGTCTCTATTGCCTGGCTCAAGCGTTTCGCGGCGGATATGGAGGGGGATGACCCTTATATCCCACCAGTAGGACCTGAAACAGGTAAAAAAGTGGCTGTAATCGGTGGCGGTCCTTTCGGTCTTTCCATAGCCTACTATCTCAGGCAAAAGGGTCATGCTATTACAATATTTGAATCAATGCCACATCTTGGGGGTATGCTCCGCTATGGGATTCCCCAATATCGACTGCCTAAAGAGGTTGTGGATGGCGAGGTGGCCCAGATGGAAAAGATGGGAATTGTCCTGAAAGCTAATACCCATATCGGCAAGGATATTTCTTTCGAAGATATACGCAAGGATTTTGATGCTGTAGCCTTAGGAATTGGTGCCTGGGTGTCAACAGGAACAGGGTGTCCCGGAGAGGATGCAAAAGGGGTCTACGGAGGCATAGATTTTTTAAGAAAGATTATTAAAAAGGAAGAGATAGAATTAGGTGATACAATTGCCGTTGTTGGTGGTGGTAATACGGCCATGGATGCTTGTCGAACGGCTGTGAGACTTGGAAAGAAGGTCTATAATGTCTATAGGCGTACAAAGGACGAGATGCCAGCCGATCTTATAGAAATTGAAGAGGCTGATGAAGAAGGGGTAATCTTTAAAAATCTAACCAATCCATTAGAGATAATAAAAGATGAAAAGGGCAGGGTAAAACAAATAAAGTTACAAATTATGGAGCTGGGAGAACCAGATGCTAGCGGCAGAAGGGCCCCCGTACCTGTAGAAGGCAAAACTGAAATCTTGGATGTGGACAATGTGATATTGGCTATAGGTCAGGCAGTTGAGCATAGCGGATTTGATGGCTTTGACATGACCAGAAGGAAGGGTTTTTCCTATGATCCAGAAACCTTTATGACTAGCATGGACGGGGTCTTTGCTGGAGGGGATTGTGGAAATGACAAGATATCAATAGCTGTGGAGGCTATCGCCGACGCTGTCAAAGCTACGGATATAGTAGATGCCTATCTCAGGGGAGAAAAAATTCGTTACAAAAAACCATATGTTGTGGAAAGGCACGATATAGACGAAAAGACCTTTGAAGACAGGGAAAGGCTTTGCCGGCCTAAGATGGGTATGTTAGATCCGGAAAAAAGAAAAGACAATTTCAGAGAGATTGTTGATGGCTATTCACCTAAAGATGCTGAGTATGAGGGTAGCCGATGTCTGGAGTGTGGCTGTGGTAAATATTTTGACTGCAAACTCTATGAATACTCCAATCAATATGGAGTCCAGCCCGAGAGGTTAGGGGGGGAAATAAACCATCTAGATTTTGATGATAACCATCCTTACATAATAAGGGATCCGGATAAGTGCATTCTCTGCGGTCTCTGTGTTAGGGTATGTCACGAGGTGATGGGTGTTACGGCATTGGGCCTGGTGAAGCGAGGCTTTGAAACTACTGTACAGCCGGCCTTGGGCAATCCCCTGGAGGAGTCGGGCTGTATTAACTGTGGAAACTGTATAAGTCTGTGCCCAGTGGGTGCTTTGCTTCCCAAGATAGACCATACCAAACCGATTCCCTTAGCCACCACCCTTTTGCGCACTAGCTGCACTGAGTGTGGTCTAGGTTGCCAAATGGATCTTAAACTCAATGGTACTAAGGTAGTGGGAGTGGAGCCGGCCTTTGGGCCGTCTAATGCAGGACTTCTGTGCGTAAAAGGCAAGTATGGTTACCGCAAGCTTTATGATGAAGATAGGCTCACTAGCCCATTGATACGTAAAGACGGAGTGCTGGTTGAATCCTCTTGGGATGAGGCCTTGGATGTTATTGCATCAAAAATCAAAGATCATGCAGGGGAAAGAGAGGTCTTCAAGGCTTTCGCTGGCCATATGGTTAGCAATGAGGCTAGAAAGATGCTTGAAAAGCTTTACAATATAGTTACAGGTGACAAGGTACAATGGAAGGGCACAGCAGTTTTTGCGGATGAGGATACAGATCAAGGCAAAGGGGCTAAGGCTATATTAAGGGCTTCTGGGGCCAAGGTAGCTAAAAACATTGAAGCTCTACCAATGAGAAATGAAAGGGTTCTTTCCACACTAAAAAAAGGTCATGTTAAAATACTATATCTAATGGGTGAGAATCCCTTAGATCCCGATAAAATAGTCGACGGAACAGTCGATGGAACAAAAAAGGCCTTAGGACAAGTGGAATTCCTTATAGTTCAGGATATTAGCCTAAATGATACAGCCAAGTTAGCCCATGTAGTACTGCCAGCAGCAGCTTTTGCAGAGATTGATGGTACTTTTACTAACATGGAAGGTCGGGTACAGGACATTAAAAAGGCTGTAGCCGCACCAGGGTTAGCATTGTCGGATATGGAGATTATTGAAAGACTCGTAAGCAGGATTCGATAAATACATTCAGGCAATCAAATAGGGAACCTACCCTAACAATTAATCTTACATTAGGTCGGTAAGTAGAACAATTACTTGCCGGCCTAGCTGATTAGGGTCTGCAATCGGCACCAACGGTTGGCCGATTACTGGCAGATTTTATCTGCCGGCTGAACGAATGCTTTCAAAATAATCCGTTCAGCAGACCCTAATTAAGTCAGTCGTTATTGGTCCAGCTCTATCCTCAACCTTTCCAGATTCTTCCTAAGGGATGGTAACATGAGGATAAGGCCTGTGAGCACAGCCTCTGACCCTATGTAGACAATGTTATAGTATAGGGACCAGGTGAAGGGGCTGAAACCCTCCGGTGCGTATTCACCGAAAAAGATTACACCAGAAAGAAGGGTGCAAATGAAACGACAAAAGCTGCCCAAGAAATATCCTGAGATTAAGCCATGATTTTTGTTTCGCAAAAGACCTGAGAAACCTAAAGCACCTACGGCTAAAGGATAGTCTAAAAGCAGTTGGAGGGGATGGATTACATAAGGATTAAAGATGAGTTCTACTAATCCTGCGCACATTCCAGCCATTATACCCCTTCTAATACCTAGTAGATAGCCACACAGGGTGATGGCTAACATGCTGAAGGCAGTAATAGATCCTCCTTGGGGCATCCGGAAAATAATAATTTGATTTAGGGCTAGGTAAAGTGCAACAAAGATTGCTGACATGACCAAACTTTTGACATCAGCCCTTTTGCTTTTTCCCGAAATAAGGATAGCAGCAAAGAGGGCTACAATGATAGAAATGGCTATTATTTGCCCTGCGGTTGATTCAACGAATTCTTGTAAAGTGTTCCCTGACATTAAAAAACCTCCTTAGTCTACGACAGGAGGGGATTATGCTCACTGTAAGATATTCTAACTTTTACTCAACAGTGACTAGCTTCCCTACGCCGGTATTATCCGGATCAGGTAGTGAGGGTATGTGGTGTCGCTAGCGACCCACTCTCAGCATTTGCTCCCCTAGCAATTGTATTTATGCTATAATTATAATTGTAGCAGTAGGGAATTGCAACAACTATTACTTTTGAACCAGGCAATCGCATAAAAAAATAACGACGCAGTTGGGTTAACGACAGCCAGCTGTGCAAAAAATCAAGTTTGGTGAACTAATTCTGTATATTAATACAAGTTATGCAGTTATACAACAAATTTAATGAATATATTCATCAAATTTGGGCTATTATCAGAAAATTCCTCACCATACTTGCAATTTTGCTCATAAGGATGCCTAAAAAGTAACTCATGTGTGGCAGGATGCGAACAGCAGACTTTTTATGCGATTGTCCTGTTTTTGAAAAGCGATAAATTAAACAATTACTACTTGTATAGTGATTGTTAAGAAATTATAATATTAGTGTTCACATTATAATTTGGGTCTGCTGAACAGGTGATTTGATAGTCAGAACCCGTTCAGCCGGCAGATGAAATCTGCCAGCTATCGGCTAAAGGTTGATTTACGCCGATAGCAGACCCTGATTATTGGCTAGCTGAACAGACATATATGAATCGTTCAGCAAGCTCTAATTATAGGGAAGGAGATAGCAACTTTGGAGGAAAAAATACAAAAAGCCTTGGATGAAAAGGTAAACCCCCTGTTAGCAAAACACTTTGGAGGAGCGAAACTTACCAAATTTGAGAATAATGTCGCAAAAGTGAGATTGGTGGGGGCTTGTGGATCTTGTCCTTCGGCCCAGTACACTCTGGAGGATGTAGTAAAGAATATTTTGATGGAAGCTCTACCGACATTGGAAGATGTGGTTTTGGATACATCTGTAAGCGATGACTTGATTGACATGGCGAAAAAAATCCTTAAAATATAGGTAAATAAATTTGAAAAGGAGTTGGCACAAAAATTGCATATTTAAATATCGAAAAGAATACGCTGCTGTTGTTGTTTAATTAAAGAAAAGGAGTGGATAAGATGTTAATGACAGGAGCTCAATATATTGAGAGTTTAAGAAAGCTAAAGACAAGGGTTTATATGTTTGGTGAGAAGGTTGATAACTGGGTGGATCATCCAATTATTCGCCCTTCTATAAATTCAGTTAAAATGACTTATGAATTAGCTCACAATCCTGAATATGCCGATTTGATGACGGCAAAGTCAAATATTACAGGGGAGGTTACAAATCGTTTCAATCATCTGCATCAAGATACGGATGATCTCAGAAAAAAGGTAAAGATGCAGAGACTCTTGGGTCAGCAGACAGCCTCTTGCTTCCAAAGATGCGTGGGCATGGATGCTTTCAACGCCGAATATTCAACTACATATGAAATAGATAAAAAATATGGGACAGAATATCACAAACGTTTTGTGGACTATATGAAATTAGTTCAGGATAATGATTGGACCGTGGATGGCGCTATGACCGACCCAAAAGGGGACAGGTCCAAAGCACCCAGCCAGCAAGAAGATCCAGACCTCTATCTCCGCGTTGTAGAAAAGAGAGATGATGGTATTGTGGTAAGAGGGGCCAAGGCTCACCAGACTGGGTCAATCAACTCCCACGAACACTTAGTTATGCCTACAATCTCCCTTAAAGAAGAGGATAAGGCCTATGCTGTATCCTTTGCTGTACCCTCAGATGTGGAAGGCTTGTATATGATTTATGGTAGGCAATCCTGTGATACCAGAAAAATGGAAGAGGGTGCGGATATAGATGTTGGAAGCAAAGAATTTGGCGGTCAGGAAGCCCTAGTAGTCTTTGATGATGTATTTGTACCATGGGATAGGGTATTCATGTGCGAAGAGTGGGATTTCGCAGGAATTCTTGTTGAAAGATTTGCAGGTTACCACAGGCAGAGCTACGGTGGCTGCAAGGTAGGTGTAGGAGATGTTCTTATCGGTGCAGCAGCATTGGCCGCCGATTATAATGGGGCTAGCAGAGCATCCCATATTAAGGATAAGCTCATTGAAATGACCCATCTCAATGAAACCCTTTATTGCTGTGGAATAGCATGCTCAGCGGAAGGTTATCCCACTGAAGCAGGCAACTTCCAGATAGATATGCTCCTTGCCAATGTCTGTAAGCAAAATGTAACTAGATTCCCATATGAGATAGTAAGACTCGCTGAAGATATCGCTGGTGGATTGATGGTAACCATGCCTTCAGAAACTGACTTCAAGTCCGATTTGAAGGTTGGGAAGAAGGGTGAGACTATAGGTGAGATATGCAACAAGTACTTTAGGGGATCTTCTGTAACCTCTACGGAAAATAGGATGCGAATACTTCGCTTTATTGAGAATATGGCTTTAGGTACATCTGCAGTTGGATATAGAACCGAATCACTTCACGGTGCAGGTTCTCCCCAGGCCCAGAGAATTATGATAGCAAGACAAGGGAACATTGAAAATAAAAAAGAGCTGGCCAAAAAGCTGGCAGGTATTAAATAGTAAGTGGATTTTTCAAGAAGGGCGGTTCCTTTAGGAACCGTCTTTCTAAACTGGAGAGTATTTTATGCTTTGTGGAGTTAAATTTTGTGGTGGATGCAACCCGCGATTTGAGAGGGGCAAAGTATTAGAACAATTAAAGGAATACTTTGAAGGAAGAATATCTTTTGAATATGCCCAGGAACAAATTGTATATGACGTTTTGCTTATAATTGCAGGGTGTACGAATTGTTGTGCTTCCTATTGTGAATATGAATCTAGACAGGGAAATATTAAGCTTTGGGACGGAAGTCATATGGATAGGATAGTTTGCGAATTTGAGGAATTGCTTAAAGAAAAGGAGGTAATACTTTGAGCTGGAAGGATGATTACAAGAAAAAATTATGTAGCCCCCAAGAGGCTGTTAAACACATTAGGGATGGTGATACAGTTGTTTTAGCACATTGTATAGGTGAACCTACTGCATTGGTTGAGGCTATGATAGAGAACGCTGGCCAGTATAAAGATGTGGAAATTAAACATATGGTCAGTCTAGGAAGCGGTGGATATACTAGCGAAGGGATGGAAGAGCATTTTCGCTGCAATCCATTGTTCCTTAGCGGCAATGTTAGACGTGCTGTCGAAGAGGGCAGGGGGGATTATACGCCTGCTTTTTTTCACGAAGTTCCTAAATTGATTCGTGAGGGTAAATTGAAGTGTGATGTTGCAATGGCTCAGGTGACGCCACCTGATGAGAAGGGATATTGCAGCCTGGGAACATCCGTTGATTACACCTTCCAATCTATTAAATCTGCCCGTGTGGTTATAGCTCAGGTTAATGACCAAATGCCATGGACATACGGCGACAAAGTCCACGTGGATGATTTTGATTATATTGTTGAGGCATCTACCCCCCTCTATGAAAGTAAACAAGCAAAAATTACAGATGTAGAGGAGAAAATTGGCAGCTATTGTGCATCTCTTATCGATGACAGGTCCACCCTGCAATTGGGCATAGGTGGAATACCTGATGCAGTAATGCTTTTCCTAGGGGATAAGAAGGATTTAGGTATTCATTCAGAAATGATATCTGATGGCACATTAGCCCTTTATGAAAAGGGTGTTATAACAGGCAAGTATAAGAATTTTGATAAAGGAAAAATGACAGTTACCTTCCTTATGGGCAGTAAAAAGCTATATGATTTTGTAGATAAAAATCCGGCTGTTGAGATGAGAACTGTGGATTACACAAACCATCCAGCTATAATAATGAAACAATATAAGATGGTCTCGATAAACTCGGCAATTCAGGTAGACCTTCAAGGGCAGGTAGTTTCTGAATGTATAGGATTACGCCAATTCTCCGGTGTAGGGGGTCAGGTGGACTTCGTAAGGGGTGCTGCCATGAGTGAAGATGGTAAGGCAATAATTGCTATGCCTTCTGTGACTATTAAAAGGGATGGAACGGTTATTTCAAAAATTGTACCCTTTGTTGATCACGGTGCCGCCATTACCACTTCCAGAAACGATGTGGATTACGTGGTAACAGAATATGGCATCGCTCCCTTAAAGGGGAAATCACTCAGGGAAAGGGCTCGGAACCTTATCGACATAGCTCATCCTGATGCTCGTGGCGAATTAGCCGAAGAATTTGAGCGCAGATTTGCGGAGAAATATTAAGGAGGAATATAATGCTTGCATTAAGAGTAGTGCCAAAGGTTTACTATTTTGACACCTTTAAGGAATTCCACCAAGAATTCGCTATAGGAAAGAATGACTTGGTGTTGACTAACGAGTGGCTCTACACGCCCTACATTAAACCTTTGGGAATTGAAACCAATGTGCTTTATCAGGAAAAATATGGGGCTGGAGAACCTTCCGATGAAATGATAGATGCTATTGTTAAAGACATGGAAAAGGTAGAATTTGACAGGATAATAGCTTTTGGCGGTGGAACCATTGTTGATATCTGTAAAATATTAGCCTTAGATGTGCCTGAAAAATCTGTGGACCTTTTCACAGGTGCTGTAGCCCCTATCAAGAAAAAACAATTAATTGCTGTGCCCACGACTTGTGGTACCGGTAGTGAAGTTACCAATGTTGCTATTGCAGAGCTTAAATCGCTACAAACAAAAAAGGGAATTGCTGTAGATGAGACATATGCGGATATCGCTGTTTTAGTACCGGAAACAATTAGCGGTCTCCCCTATAAGTTCTTTGTGACCAGCTCTGTCGATGCTCTTATTCATGCCATTGAGTCATATCTTTCACCCAAAGCATCTCCCTTCACCGAAATGTATTCTTTAGAAGCTATAAAGATGATTATGGCTGGATATAAGGAGATTGTTGATAAAGGTGAAGAAGTTCGTTTTGATTATATGAAGGAATTTGTATTGGCTTCAAACTATGCGGGAATTGCATTTGGCAATGCAGGTTGTGCGGCTGTTCATGCCTTGTCTTATTCTATTGGGGGTGCATTCCATGTACCTCATGGGGAGGCAAACTATCAATTCTTTACTGAAGTATTTAAAATGTATATGCGTAAAGATCCTAAGGGTAAAATCCTGCAGGCTACAAAGATTTTTGCTGATGCTTTAGGCTGTGATCCTGAGGATGATGTTTATGGAAAACTGGATACTTTCCTAGGAAAGCTTATCGTCAAAAAACCCCTTAAGGAGTATGGTATGGTGGAATCTCAAATCGATGAATTCACCGATAGTACTATTGAAAATCAACAAAGGTTATTAGCTAATAACTATGTATTCTTGGATAGGGATGAAATCAGGGAGATTTTCGCAAACTTATTCTAAGGATAGGCAAGATCATGAAAGGTAAGACAGGGGGATCATACCCCTGTCTTTTTGATGACGGACATACTGAGCTATGCAAAGGGGGAAGTTTAGCCAAATGGCTTCTTTCTTAGTTTATGGCTAAACTATTTACAAGGAACTGGAAGCTGCTGAAGAACAGGATTGAATCTTGGTGGTAGCCACTGCGAAGATAAGAATTTGACTTGACCCCCGGAAGGGGAATATGTATAATTGTATACGTAAATACAAAATATTAGCCAACAAACCATCATAACTAATACAATCACCATAACCACCATAACCAATACAACCAACATAGCCACCATAACCAACACAGCCAACGCAGTCAACACCAGTCAACATCGGTGGACATTAGCCAATATCAATTAGAATTAAGCAGATATGATTAAGCTGTAGTTAGCTGGCAGGTGAGCAAAGTTGCGATTAGTTAAGGAAATCCACGGTTTAAAAGGGGATTCCCCAGGCTAGGCTAGTAAAGAAAACGCGGGAAGAAAGGATGAGAAATGAAGGGTACTATAACTTACAAAATATTGAAGGATCATTTGATTAATGGGGACTTGATAGCCGGTCAAGAAATTACCATTGGAATTGACCAAACCTTGACCCAGGATTCGACAGGAACCATGGTTTATCTCCAGTTGGAGGCGATGAATGTAGACAGTATAAAGACGGAACTTTCCCTTGCCTACATTGATCACAATACCTTGCAGACTGGCTTTGAAAACGCCGATGATCATGCATTCATAGAAAGTGTGGCCAAAAGGCACGGTGTGCTATTCTCGAAGGCAGGCAATGGAATCTGCCATCAATTGCACTTGGAGAACTACGGCATCCCGGGGAAAACGCTTTTGGGTTCTGACAGCCATACGCCTACCGGAGGAGGTTTAGGAATGATGGCAATAGGGGCCGGTGGACTAGATGTTGCCCTAGCGATGGCGCAGGGAAAATATACGCTACAAGTTCCCCAAATTTTAGCTATAAATTTGACGGGAAAACTTAAGCCTTGGGTATCAGCTAAAGATGTCATCTTGCATATCTTAAGAGTGCTCACGGTCAAGGGTGGGGTTGGCAAAGTTGTTGAATATTTCGGGGAGGGCCTTGCGAATTTATCTGTTACAGATAGGGCAACGATAACAAATATGGGAGCTGAGTTAGGTGCTACGACTTCTATCTTTCCAAGCGATAATAAGACGAAGGAGTATTTGGCTTCCCAGGGCAGGGACAAGGACTATAGGCCATTGGCAGCCGACCCCAATGCAGAGTATGATCAGCTGTTAGAGGTTGATATGTCGGAAATCGTTCCCTTGGCCGCTATGCCCCACAGCCCGGACAATGTAAAGGCCCTTGATGAGATAGGAAAAATCCCTGTTGACCAGGTGGCAATTGGTAGCTGCACCAACTCTTCATATGCTGATTTAATGAAGGTTGCCGGTATATTGAGAGGGAGAAAAGTTCATAAAAATGTTAGTCTGGTTATTTCTCCCGGATCCAGCAGGATCTTATCAAAATTGGCGGAAAACGGGGCATTGGCCGACATGATAAATGCCGGGGCAAGGGTAATTGAATGCGCTTGTGGACCCTGCATAGGGATGGGTCAATCGCCGAAATCTGGGGGAATATCCTTGAGAACATTCAACAGAAACTTTAAGGGTCGCAGTGGTACTGTGGATGCTGATGTTTATTTAGTAAGTCCTGAGACGGCGGCTGTGTCTGCTATCTTTGGGGAATTGACCGATGGCAGAAAGACAGGGATTGTTATTCCGGAGATTAAAGAGACTAGCTTTCCACAAAACGATAATTATATAGTGTATCCAAGAGCTACAAACAAAGAAAACACACCTCTTGCCATGGGACCAAATATAAAGCCCTTCCCCTTAAATAACCCAATGAAGGACAACTTAGAGGCTACTGTAGTTCTGCTAGGGGAGGACAATATAACGACCGATGATATTATGCCTTCCAACG
>CAZMMB010000026.1:5418-11265 GCA_964567325.1 uncultured Oscillospiraceae bacterium | reverse complement strand
AAGAAAAAGGACACTGGGCAAAGTGTCCTTTTATTATAACATATATTTTTTATTAGTTGTTCATCTGTTTTGCAACTTCCTCAGCAAAATTTTCTTCTCTCTTCTCAATGCCTTCGCCAACCTCGTATCGGAGCATTTCTATAACTTCGACACCTTTACCCAATTCATCTGCGCCGGCCTTAACATATTGACCAACTGATATATCGCCATCTTTTACAAACTTCTGCTCTAAAAGACAGGTTTCCTTCAATTCCTTCTTCAGCCTTCCCGTAACCATCTTTTCTACTATATTTTGTGGTTTTCCCTCGTTCAAAGCCTGTTGTATTAATATTTTCTTTTCACTTTCAATGTATTCGGGGTCAACATCCTTCTCGGATATATACTTGGGATTCATAGAGGCAACCTGCATAGCTACATCCTTGCCCAAAACAGCTAATTCCTCAGCACTTGCATCTGTTTTCAAACCGACTATTACACCTATTCTCCCTGCACCATGGATGTAACCAGTGTATATAGTCCCCGGAGTATTATATTTTTCAAATCTCCGTATGCTCATATTCTCCCCTATCTTTGAAATCTTGTTGTTTAGGGCATCTGAAATTGTTCCTTCCTCTTTGTAGGGCAGGTTCAACAAGTCATCCACACTTTTTACATTGTTTTTTAGTACGATTTCTGATAGGTCTTTTACAAATTTTACGAATTCCTCGTTTT
The DNA here is from genome assembly GCA_964567325.1 of uncultured Oscillospiraceae bacterium. Taxonomy (GTDB): domain Bacteria; phylum Bacillota; class Clostridia; order Peptostreptococcales; family Anaerovoracaceae; genus UBA1426. Next base: position 10,554 of record CAZMMB010000026.1, on the reverse strand, counting down.
TAGCCACAAAATCCGTTTCAGCATTGACTTCAATCGCTGCCACTGCACTAGCATCGTCAGCAAAGGCTAAATCTACTAAACCTTGGGATGCGATTCTTCCTGCCTTCTTAGCAGCCTTGGCCAAGCCCTTTTCTCTGAGCAACTCAATTGCCTTTTCGATATCCCCTTCAGTTTCAACTAAAACATTTTTACAGTCCATCATCCCTGCGCCAGTTCTTTCCCGCAGTTCCTTTACCATTTTTGCTGTAACAGCCATATTCATGGTCTCCTTTCATGCAATTACTTTTCCTTTGTATCTCCCGAACCCTCAATTTCATCATCTTCAGAATCCCCCTCTTCGCCTTCATCGAAGGATTCCCCTTGTTTTGCCTCAATAACCGCATCGGCCATCTTGCCTGCTATTAGCTTTACAGCCCTTATGGCATCATCATTTGCAGGAATGATATAATCCACATCATCTGGATCACAATTTGTATCCACAATACCAACTATGGGAATTCCCAAAATTCTAGCTTCTCTAACAGCAATTCTTTCTTTCTTAGGATCTACTACGAAAACTGCAGCAGGCATACCCTTCATTTCTTTAATGCCACCTAGGAATTTTTCTAGCTTTTCCGCCTCAGCCCTGAGTTTTAGCACCTCTTTTTTAGTCAAAGCCTCGAAGGTACCATCGGTTTCCATGTTTTTGATTTCATTAAGTCTACCTATGCGGCCGGATATGGTCTTGTAGTTAGTGAGCATTCCACCTAGCCATCTCTCATTCACATAGAACATTCCACATCTCTTGGCTTCATCGGCAATTGCTGCCTGGGCCTGTTTCTTTGTACCCACAAACAATATTGGCTTGCCGGTTTCGGTTACCTCTTTAATAAAATTATAGGCCTCTTCTATCTTCTTTACTGTTTTTTGCAAATCGATAATATAGATACCGTTTCTTTCAGTAAAAATATAAGGGGCCATTTTAGGGTTCCATCTCCTTGTCTGATGACCGAAATGCACCCCTGCTTCTAAAAGTTGTTTCATTGAAATAATTGACATTCTTTCTACCTCCCGGTTTTTATTCCTCCACTGTACCCTCTGCAAACAGCCTTTTCAGGCACCGGATCTACAGGGAACAACAGTGTGTGTTTTTGGTCTGCCATCGACAGACCATGAATTACTATACTATATCATCCCTTAGATTGCAAGGGAAATGTTTTCTTAAATACCCCTCAAAGGCCCGTCTGACTCCAGCGCTTTTCCTCTGACTTACAGGTATCAAATGCCCACCCTCCATCTCAATAAAATCTCCTGCAAATCTATTGACCTTTGTCAAATTTACCACATAACTTCCATGGCAGCAGCAGAATCTTTCATCCAATTTACCGCGAATATCTCCCATGTTGCCATTGTAGCTGTCCTTACAATTATTTGTGTATACGTTTATCTTTCTACCTTCACTTTCAAAAAATACAATATCATCTAAATCCAACTTTCTTATATCTCCCCGCTTTATTATGCCAAAACAGGCCTTCAATTCGTTTGTATGTAAATTCTGTTTCAATAGTCCAACCTCCCTTACATAACACCTCTCATATTGTTAACCCCTTATATAAGACAATTGGCTATACACAAAAATTGCAAATTGTCACAATTTTTTTACCAATTGTGACAATTTGTGTTTGGTTTTTTTTATTCTAGTCTCTTGTATATGTTATTAAATCCTCAGCTATTTCATTAACCGCTATGCTAACCGGCTTATCATTTTCCATATTAATAAGCCTAGGTTTTCCATCAACAATATCCCTAGCCCTTTTTGCTGTTAGGATTGCTAGTGTATACCTGCTGTCTGCCTTTTCCTTCATAAGCTCTACAGATGGTTCTAACATTCTACCCCACTCCTTCATCCTTTAAATTTCTTCTTTGTACTGATTTATTAGATTATAAATATCCTCTGACACCCTGGAATGCTCAGCCGTTATTATGGCCTCTACCCTGTTGACAGCCTCATCCAGTTTACCGTTAATGACACAATAATCATATTTGCCTATATATGCAACTTCCTTTAATGCCTCTCTCATCCTTAAGTTTATTGCTTCCTCTGATTCCGATCCCCTGCCTGTTATTCTCTTTCTCAATTCGGCCATAGATGGTGGCAGTATGAATATAAACTTCCCGTTGGGATAGTTTTCACGAATCTGCATGGCCCCCTGGATGTCTATTTCCAACACCACATCTCTACCCTCTTCCAAATGTTCCCTTACAATATTTTTCGGTGTACCATAATAATTTCCATAGACCTTGGCATATTCAAGTAAACCACCTTTATTCTTTTCTTCCTCGAAGGCTTCCACTGTGGTAAAGTAATAGCTTTTACCGTCTACCTCGCCTGGCCTTGGCATCCTTGTGGTCATGGATACAGATAGGTATATATCAAGTTTTTCATTTAATCTTTTACATATAGTCCCCTTTCCAGCCCCTGAAGGACCGGAAACTACAAAGAGCAATCCTTTATACATTTTGTTCCTCATCATTAGTTATTTTTAGAATTATAGCCTCTTCTCCAGCCTACTATACTATCTTCATTGGAAAAACACAAGCAATGTTCATTCAACATTTTGAATCTGTTCACGAATTTTCTCGATTTCACTTTTCATTTCTATAACAAGATTTGTGATATTTATATTATTTGCCTTTGACCCAATGGTATTTACCTCCCGGTTCATTTCTTGGGCCAGAAAATCCAGTTTTTTTCCATCGGGCTGGCGGCTCTCATGAATTATTGTTTTCAGCTGGGAGAGGTGACTAGCCAACCTTACCAATTCCTCCGTAATATTAGACTTGTCTGCAAACATTGCAACCTCAATGGCTATCCTATCTTCGGGCATTTCAATGGAATTATCAAGCAATTCTTTAATTCTCTGATGGAGCCTAATCCCATACTCCTCTGATACCCTAGGTGCCAATTCCAGCAGCTGTCCCCTCATACCGTCTATTAATTCACCCCTCATTAAAATATCCTCGGCTAGTTTCATCCCTTCTATGGTACGCATTTCATCGAATTTCTTGATAGCCTCTTTGACGCAAATCATCATACCTTGAACGATTTCTTCCTCACTTTCAGGGTCGGGAACTGTCTTCATAACATCTGGCATTGATGCCAAAAGAGACAGGTCTATATTCCCTGAAAGGGAAAATTCCTGCTTTAGTTGGCTGAGATTATCGTAATATTGGGATGCTACAGGAGTATTGAGCTTAATATCCATGTCGCTTTCGGTAATAGCCTCCACCAGTATCGACAGCTCTACCTTACCCCTCCTAGCTACAGCCTTAATAATTCCCCTTAAGCTTTCCTCAGCAAAGGTGTACCTTCTAGGCATTTTTATTATAATATCATTATACCTGTGATTCACCGATTTTATCTCCACTATCACATTGCGTTTGCCATCATTGTGTTCACTTCTTCCGAACCCAGTCATGCTTTTTATCATCAATCTTCTCCTTAAGCTTGATTACTCCAAGCCATCTTTGTTTTATTAGCTACGAATTCATGGTATGATTAGTAGGCAAAAATCAACCAGGACATTATATGTACTTATAATTATTATACATATAGGCAATAAATTAATCTAGTACATTCTTCTTTGAAAGGAGGGGTTAAGAGATGGCATATGACGGACTCGTGACCGGTGCAATGACTCTTTATTTAAACGGTATTTTAGCTGGTGGCAGGATAGATAAAATTTATCAACCAGCTGAGGATGAACTGATTTTTCATATTCGTGCCAGGCATGATAAACATAGGCTATATATTTCTTCCAACAGTGGCCACTCACGAATCCACCTGCTCAATGATAGTAAAGATCAAAAAAACCCTAGCAAGCCCACTGCCTTCTGCATGCTATTAAGAAAACACTTGCAGGGTGGGCGTATAAAAGAAATTAAGCAGGTGCTCTCGGAGAGAATCGTGGAAATTTACATTCGACAGCCTGATGAATTAGGCTTTGATCTTGATAAGAAAATTACCGTAGAAATTATGGGAAAACACAGCAATATCATAGCAATAGATGTTGCTTCTGGAAAAATAATAGACAGCATAAAGAGGATTTCATCTGATATAAACCGCTACAGGCAAATCCTGCCGGGAATAGAATATGTTTATCCGCCTGACCACGGCAAAACATGCTTCTATAAAATCACCCTGGATGCTGTAGAAAGTATCATAATGAAAGAAGATGGGCCACTGGCCAAGGCTCTGGTAAAAAAAGTGCAAGGAATCAACCCAACAATTTCAGAAGAAATTTGCAAACTCGCAATAGAGTCAACCAAGGACAATTCCTCCTCGCTTTCAGCGGAAGATATTCACAGGGTAATGGAGAATATGGGAAATGTAATTCAATCGGAGACCTACCAAACTGTGGTCTATATAGACAAGGATAGACTTCCAATTGACTTCCATATATTCCCTCTGTCAGATAAGGAAAACTATCTGGACAAGGTCAACTTCAGCAACATCAGTGACGGGGTAGAATACTACTATTCCCACAAGCTCTCCTCCAACCGGCTGAGGCAGAAATCATCGGATCTTATCAGGTCCTTGCAGAATTTATTGGACAAGTTATATTTAAAAAAACAAAGACTTTTAGAAGACCTTCAGGCTGCAGAGAATTCAGAAATCTACAGGATATACGGTGAACTGCTAATATCTAATATTCACAAGATTGCCAAAGGTTCTAGCTCCCTGTTAGCTATCAACTATTACGATGGCCAAGAAATTGAAATATCCTTGGACCCCCGCATTTCAGCATCGGCTAATGCACAAAGCTACTTCAAGAAATACTCCAAGGCAAAGACGGCTTTAAAGGAAAAACAGATTCAAATCCATGAAACCGATAATTCCATATACTACTTAGAATCGGTGTTAGTGCATGTTGAAAATGCCCATGGTGTGGATGAAATAGATGCTCTCCGTCATGAACTAGCTGAGGGTGGCTATATCAGGAAGAAAAAAAATACTTTCGGGACTACAAAACCTAGTCGCCAGCCATTAAAATTTACATCTGAAAAGGGGACAACAATTCTTGTGGGACGAAATAACAAGGAAAATGACCATCTAACTTTTAAGCTGGCCCATAGGAACGACCTTTGGTGTCATAC
>CAZMMB010000026.1:0-5408 GCA_964567325.1 uncultured Oscillospiraceae bacterium | reverse complement strand
AAGGATCTAGCTGGTTCCCATGTGATATTATTAACTGTTAATGATGCCAGCCCATCTGAGGAAGAAATATTGAGGGCTGCATCCCTGGCAGCCTATTACAGCAAAGGACGTAACTCCACCAATGTTCCTGTCGATTACACCAAGGTCCGATACGTTAAAAAAGCACATGGGGCAAAACCTGGGATGGTTAACTATTCTAATCACCAAACAGTATTTGTTGATCCAAAAGGCCTTTAAAACCCTTCAATTCCGCGCACTTATTACATTACAGTAATTATTTATTACAGTTGGTAAATTATGGGTTGACACAGGCCTTATATTATACAATTATAGAAACAAACGACCTTATGCAGTCCCATCTATGACAAAGCGTGACAGAGCGGAGTGCATCGGATGCTGGAAAGCGAGGATTAACATGGAAAAACACAAATCACCAAACTACTATCCGGACTTCAACAGCACAACAAATCTACCATGTACCCTATGCGGTCAATATTGTCAACATAGGTTCAAACATGGCTTTGTATGCGAAGACTGCCTCCAATACGTTAAATCAAAATTTTAATAATGATAGAGCTTCCGAATCTTTCCAAAGCCCCAACGGCCCCTGTAAAAACTTGTTATTAAAATGGCACTGCATAAGGTTGATTACCTGAGCCTATCAATGACTTGCTGAAATTCTTCAGGAAGGGGGCTATGAAACTCCATAAATTCATCTGTGCTAGGATGTTTAAATCCTAGGGTCTTGGCATGTAATAGCTGGCCCTCGATTTTTAAATTAGGTTTTTTGGGACCATAAATTTTATCACCCAAGAGGGGATGATTAATATAGGACATGTGTACCCGTATTTGGTGAGTCCTGCCTGTTTCAAGATAGGCTTCAATCAATGTGAACTGTCCAAATCTTTCTACAACCCTGAAAAGAGTTTTAGCTGCCTTGCCATTTTTCTCCGTCACCGCCATACGAAGCCTGTTCCTTGGATCTCTACCAATTGGGGCTTCAATTATTCCCTCATCCTCGTTAAAGTTGTTATAGACTATAGCCATGTAAACCCTTTTAACAGTTTGCAAGACAAATTGTTCCGCCAGCTTTTGGTGGGATCTATCATTCTTTGCCACAAGGATTAATCCGCTAGTATCCTTATCCAATCTATGGACTATTCCTTGCCTTATTACTCCATTTATCGAGGATACCTTACCCTTGCAATGGTGTAAAATAGCATTTACCAGGGTCCCATCCATATTGCCCGGCCCTGGATGAACAACCATGCCTTTGGCCTTATTGACTACTAGTAAATCAAGGTCTTCGTATATGATGGTCAAGGGAATATCTTCTGCTCTAACATTTATAACTACTGGTTCTAAAAGATAGACATCTAAATAGTCCCCCTCTTTGAGCCGATAATTATTCGATAGCTTGACACTTCCATTTACATGAACCCTTTCCTTTTCAATAAGCCTTTGAACACCGCTCCGGGTCAACCCCTCCAAAAGGCTGGCTAAGACCACATCAATCCTTTTGCCTGCCTGGAAATTATCTATCTTGAATGAAGATTTATTCATTTATAATTTCCTTATTATCTATTTTTTTAACATCGAAGTAGAAAAGATATAGAATTAAAAGACCGCAGCCTATGCAAACGCAAATATCCGCTATATTAAAAACCGGGAAAACCCTAAAGTCAAAGAAATCTACTACGTAGCCCAAACGAACCCTATCAATTAAATTGCCAAGGCCACCCCCAATAATCAAAGAAAGGGATAAGGAAAGCATCCAATGGTTATCCTTTTGTTTGCTAAAAAGATATATAGAAATAAGGATGAGAAAAATTGTTGTTACTATTATTAAGAATAGTTGCTTCCCTTGCAAGATACTGAAAGCTGCCCCATAGTTTTTTACATAGCTAATGTGGAATACACCTTCAATCACCGGCAGGGACTCACCCACATCAAATCCAGCCCTAATTAGGGCCTTTGTATATTGGTCCAAAGATATAACAACCAGTATTATTAGGATAAAAATCATATTACCGGTCGCCCTCGGGCCTGAAGTTGAAAAGAGTCTTGTCGGTGAAATCAATTCTCTCATCATCTTTGTTAGCTGTGGCGATTTTAATTGTACGCCCTTCTAAAATATTTTTAAGATCATCCATATCTTTATCTTCAAATAACTCGGCACTCAAGATATCAAATTTTTCAAGCTCAGATTCCAAAAGTGTTTTATACCTTGTCCTAAACACATTTAAACGGTTCCGAAGGTTTGTATTTTCATCATAAAGTCTTTCGGCCGACTCCCTGGCCTCCCTGGTAATTCTGTCCGCATCTAGTTCTGCATTTTTTAATAAAATTTCCGCCCTTTTTTCAGCACTAGCGGAGATGTCCCCCATTAAGGCTTTTACTGCTTCCAAAGTTTCAAGAACCATACCTTCTGTATCTCTGTAGCGGGTTAGTTCTGAGTTTAAGGCTTTTATCTGATCTTTTAAACTGCTGTTCTCACTCATGAGCTTTTCCAAATCGACTGTCAATAAGTCCAGGAAGGAATCCACCTCATCTTCTCGGTATCCGCGGACACCTTTGGAAAATTCCTGATTTTGAATATCCAGGGGGGTAATCATAAGGACCTCCTTAACTAAATCAAGTTAATATTAATAGAAGCCAAAGAACAGCAGTAGTTTAGTCACTATTCCCTGAAGAAAGTATATCACAATAATGGCCAACATTGGTGAAAAATCAATACTACTATTCCCCATAATACGCATGGAGAGTTCCCTAAAAGGGGTCAAAATTGGTTCAGTAATTTTAACTATGCCCATATATAAGGGGAAAAGCCTATCCCCAGGTCTTATAAACCAACTTAGTATTGCCCTTCCGATAATCAAATAAACAACAGCCCGTAAAATAGAATTTATTGCACGTATTAATATGATGTTCATTAACTACCTCCAGGGATTGTCACTAGTTGTTGTTGGATTACTGCTTGTTTGATTGTTTATATAGGCCGTTACATCGACATTTTCGGGTGCAAATATAAATATGTTATTTGCTACCTTCTGAACATTTCCGTTGAGTGCATATGTAGCCCCACTGAGAAAATCAAAGATTTTTCTAGCCGTATCCGTATCTATTTTTTCTAGATTTATAATGATAGGTTTCTTTGCCTTTAAACTATCTACCAATTTGGGGCATTCGTCAAAATCCTGCGGTTCGATAACAATCATCTTGAACTGATTAGGTCCTGTTGCTCTGCCAGCCATCTGTACCACCCTCGTATCCTGCTTTTCCTTGTATTCGCCAAGCTCATTTCTAGATGAACTGTGGGGATTGCGCAAATCTATCGACTGCCTTTCCATAGATCCCTTAATGGCTATTTCTTCTTCCTCTTCATCTTCTTCGATTTCTTCAATGCCGATAAGAACCTTCAGCTTGCTAAAAAAACCATCTCCCATTTATACGTCTCCTCGCTTATTCTTTATATTTTCTTTCCCCGAAAATAGAAGTCCCTATTCTTACGGTATTTGCCCCTTCCTCAATTGCAACCTTATAGTCGTTGGACATGCCCATGGAAAGATACTGAAAATCTATTCTTTCATGATCTATAAGTTTAAAATCTTCGTACAGGCAGCTTACCCTCCTGAAATATTTTCTGACCATCTCCGGGTCATCCGCAAAGGGAACTATGGTCATAAGCCCCTTTATGCATATGTTAGGACAGTTTTCCAAAATGTTTCTTATTATCATTTCCGTCTCATTCGGCTTTATTCCAAACTTGCTTTCCTCTTCTGCGACATTTATTTGGACTAATACATCCATAACAAGGCCATGCTGGCCAGCCCTTTTATTTATCTCCTTCGCTAGCCTGAAGGAATCGACAGAATGGATTAGTGCCACTTTATCGATGATATATTTTACCTTATTTGTTTGTAGATGTCCAATCATATGCCATCGGACCGGTTGGATTTTATCGTATTTATCAAGGATTTCCTGGACCTTATTTTCACCAATATCAGTAATGCCTGCCCCTATTGCCATATTTATTTCTTCAGGGCTTCTAGTTTTGCTTACAGCAACTAAATTAAGCCCTGAAGGCCTCCTAGCTGATTTGCTGGCAATATCCTCCATGGCCTTCCTTATATTTTCTATATTTGCTTTAATGTTAGTCATTTCTCATTCTTTCTGGATAATTCAATATCTCATCATATACATCTACAGTTTTAATTCTTATTGATTCATCTTCGACTTTTTCGTAGAAAAAAGAATCCGCAACCAGGGAGTATTCACCATCGCTGCTTATAACCGAAACAGGTGTAAATAAGAATTCCCCCTTTATATCCTTTCTGTAAACACCTGGCTTACCATCTAAACTTGTTATACTCCTATTTGCAACAATAAGGCCCTCATAATTTGAAGTAACTACCTCCGCTTCAATTTTTCTATGTTTTTGCATCTCTTCATAAAACCTTGTGAACTTCAGCAGTATAAGCCACGAATCCCCCTTGTCGATTATATCATGAATGGTCCCTTTAACCTCACCCAGGGGAAGGTTTAGGGAAACAGCCTTATCTTTTTTGAATTTAATAATATTATCCGGTTCTGCCCAGAGGACAACATACCATATATCCTTATCCACCTCTTTGTAAAGTGGTTCTCCTCCTATAGCGGAATCCCTTTTTATTTGTTTTATATCTACTTGGATAGATTCTACTTTTTCTTTATCCAATGATAAGATTTTCTCCGGAGAGAAAACATCCTCTAAGCCATCCATGCAATAACTTATCAAGCTGTTTGCTTGTGCTAGATATTGTTCTTTTGCCGATACTATCTCTACAATTTTTGTTCCTTTTCTTACCAATTCTCCCTCATCAATAAGGTATTGAATCCTGCCTGTAGCCGACGCTTTCACTATTTTCTCATCCCTTACGAAATAACAGGTCTCAATCGTTGACTCTTTTAGATTGCCGTATTCAAGTATAGTGGTTTTTGCCATTGCTTCCGTAAACATTGGATACACATAAATAACTACTGCCAGTCCTAATACGGATGCAATAAAAATATACAATAGTATTCTTTTACCTTTGTTTCTTTTCCTCTTCATATAATAATTATATATACATCCAAAGGCCTTTTCAAGGGACTAGCTTTTCACTTACCCTGTTTAAAATCGCTTTTTCTTCTTTGTTTAGACTTTTTTCTTTGTCAAGATATGCTCTGAACAGGTCAGGTCTTCTCTCCAGCGTCATAATCAAAGATTGCTCATACCTCCACAGATTTATCTTCCCATGATTTCCCGACAGGAGGGTTTCCGGAACATTCATTCCCCTATAATTCCTAGGTTTGGTGTATTGTGGGTATTCAAGCAGGCCCGAATAAATAGATTCTTCCTTGTGGGATTCTATGCTACCTAGTACCCC
>CAZMMB010000025.1:10391-11383 GCA_964567325.1 uncultured Oscillospiraceae bacterium | reverse complement strand
CGAAACCAGCCTCTGTAACCACATAGTACCCTAAAGATAGAGCAATTTTCGTCGCCATGACACTATTGCATCCATGGGCGATGTTGGCAAAAGGCCCCCCGTGTATAAAAGCCGGGGTATGCTCCAGTGTCTGAACTAAGTTTGGTTTTAAGGCATCTTTCAAGAGGGTTGCCACAGCACCCTGACCCTTTAAATCCTTAACGGTTATAGGGTCTCCTCTGTAATTATATGCAACAACTATTCTACCTACCCTGGCCTTTAGGTCTTCTAGATTATCTGCCAGACATAAAATCGCCATTATTTCAGAGGCAACGCTTATATCAAAGCCATCCTCCCTGGGATTACCATTGGCTTTGCCGCCTAGACCATCAATAACATAACGCAATTGCCTGTCGTTCATGTCCATACAACGCTTCCAAACTATTTGTCTGGGATCAATATCCAAGGTATTTCCTTGCTGGATATGGTTATCCAGGAGGGCGGCAATTAGGTTGTTTGCTGTTGTAACAGCGTGGATATCTCCAGTGAAATGAAGGTTGATGTCCTCCATCGGTACCACCTGGGCGTAACCTCCACCTGCAGCCCCACCCTTGATACCAAAAACCGGACCTAATGAAGGTTCCCGCAAGGCAATTACTGTTTTGTTGCCCAAAGCCGAAAGAGCATCCCCCAAACCCACAGTAGTAGTGGTCTTGCCCTCCCCTGCTGGAGTAGGTGTTATGGCTGTAACCAGAATCAACTTACCCTTTTTGCTATTTTGCTTAGTTTCAAGGATATTGTAGTCTATTTTCCCCTTATATTTGCCATAGTGGTCTAAGTATTCATCACCAACATCTAAATCATTAGCGATTTCCCCTATAGGCCTCATCTCTGTTTCCTGGGCTATCTGAATATCGCTCTTAAAATCCATTTTACCCTCCTAATATCATTTTTCTCCCCGCCTCGAAAGCCCTTTCATTTACGGCTAGCAGGGATGCTTTTTTCCCCGAAAA
>CAZMMB010000025.1:0-10381 GCA_964567325.1 uncultured Oscillospiraceae bacterium | reverse complement strand
TTTCTTCAATAATTTCTTCTATAGTCTCTGCCTTTACAATACCCGTACCCTCCACAAGGGCACCTAGCATAACGATGTTGGCAGCTCTTTCATTTCCCTCTTCCTTTGCAGTTTCTGTGGCCTTAACCTTGAAAGTATTTATGTCCGTCCGCTTAGCCTCAGCCTCTATCAGGGAAGTGTTTATAAAAAGGCTACCATCGCTTTCGATAGTGTCTTCGAACTTAGTCAAGGAGGGCAGGTTCATAGCTACCACACAGGTAGCCTTATCTATTATCGGGCAGCTTATAGGATTGTCGGATACTATAACCGTACAATTGGCTGTTCCGCCGCGCATTTCTGGGCCATAGGAGGGTAAAAATGTAACCTCTTTCCCCTCTCTCATGCCTGCATAAGCCATCATCTGTCCTATGAGCAATACACCCTGACCTCCGAATCCGGCAAATATCATTTTATGTGTTGCCATTATTCCACCTCCTCTGGCGATCTGAAATTACCCAAGGGATAGTAGGGTATCATATTTTCTGTCATCCATTTCAAGGCATTTACCGGTGTTAAGCCCCAGTTTGTCGGGCAGGTAGACAGTATTTCCACAAAGCTGAAACCCAACCTTTTTTCTTGGACTTCTATAGCTCTATTGATTACCCTCTTGGCTTTTCTTATGTTGGCAGGTGTATTGAGGGCAACCCTTTCCACAAATACTGCACCATCAATGGTTGCTAACAGCTCTGCCATCCTGAGGGGCATGCCTGACACTTCCTTCTTTCTCCCCTCTACACCTGTTGTTGACTTTTGACCTATCAATGTGGTAGGGGCCATCTGACCGCCCGTCATCCCATAAATAGCGTTGTTTATGAAAAGGGTTGTAAACTTTTCACCCCTGTGGGCAGCATGGACAATTTCCCCAGCACCAATGGATGCTAAATCGCCATCACCCTGGTAAGTAAATACAGTTCTTTCCGGCATAGCGTGGCGAATACCTGTGGCTACAGCCGGAGCCCTCCCATGAGCGGACTCACACATATCTACATTCATATAATTATGGGATAGTATGCTACAGCCGATAGGTGCAACTCCTATGGTATCCCCCAGCAGATTTCTTTCTTCTAGTACTTCCATCAGAAGGCGATGGGCAATCCCATGAGTACAGCCCGGGCAATAGGTTGTAGTGACGGGAAGCATAGCCTCCGTATATTCAAATACTGTTTTCATCTATTTCACCTCACTTAGGATCTTTTCAGCTTTATCGGCCACTTCTGCAGGAGTCGGCACCATGCCACCTGACCTGTAAATCAAATCGACGGGGAACCTCCCTGCAACAGCGGCTTTTACATCCTCCACCATCTGACCCATAGAAAGTTCTGCGGAAACCACTAGCTTCACCGAAGCCCCTAGTTTATCAAAAGCCTCATCCGGAAAGGGCCAAAGCGATACAGGCTGTATCAATCCTGCCTTTACGCCTCGATTTTTCAGTATATCCTTAGCCTCTTTCACTATTCTTGCCATGGTTCCAAAGGAAACCAAAACAATTTCCGCATCTTCCGTATCAAAAAGCTGGTACTTAACCAGTTCCTTCCTCATTTCCTGATACTTTCCCTCAAGCTTTATGACATGCTCCTCCAGTTGAGCTGGGTCTAGCCTTAAAGACTTGATAACGTTATGGGGTCTCTTATTCCCATGCCCTATTGCAGCCCAAGGCTTCTTTTTTGAAATCTCGTCTATGTTGATAGGTTCACGGTTGTCAGGCATTACAACAGGTTCCATCATCTGACCCAGCATGCCGTCTACCAGAATCATAACCGGATTCCTGTATTTATCCGCTATCTCAAAAGATCTGTATATGGTATCTACCGTTTCTTGTATTGATGAGGGGGCAAACACTGGCATGCGATAATCCCCATTTCCACCACCTTTAGTGGCTTGTCGATAGTCTGCCTGGCCCGGTTGAATTCCGCCTACACCAGGACCACCTCTTGACACATTTAATATGACCAAAGGCACCTCGGCAGAACTGATGAAAGACATCCCCTCCTGCATGAGGGCTATTCCTGGCGAGGATGAGGATACGAATACGGATTTTCCTGTAAGTGCCCCGCCGTAGGCCATATTTATAGCCGCCAACTCACTTTCAGCTTGGACAAAGACCCCACCAACTTTAGGCATAACCCTTGACATATACTCAGGAATTTCATTTTGAGGAGTGATGGGATAACCAAAATAGTACCTAGCACCGGCCCTGATTGCAGCCTCGGCAAATGCCTCATTACCTTTCATAAGCTTTTTCTCACTCACTTTTAGACCTCTCTTCCCTGTATACGCTGATTACTCCATCGGGACAAACTAAGGCACAGTTTGCACAGGCGATACACTCATCAATGTCTGTAACTGATATAGGGTGATAACCCATAGCGTTTATATCCACCTCATGGATTTTTAGAATTTTTTTTGGACAAACGCTGATGCAAAGCTCACATCCTTTACACTTGTCCACCTTGAACTTCAATAAGCTTTTAGCCATTTATAACCTCCGAAATTTATATTGTTTAACGATTCAACCAGGAAGGCCTCATATAGAGATTCATAGGAAACCCTTCTGCAGAATCCAAAAATTTAGCATCCTCTAACTCCTCACTATTTAATATACCAACAGAATAGCAATTATAAACGAAACTGATAGCAAGATGTCTTGATAAATTTGCACAAAGTTCCGCTCCCTTTTCCACATCCTCGACTGAAGTATGATTTAGCATATGGGTATTGTTGACCAGGCCATTTATTTCCAGCCCTGTCGCTTGCTCTATTTCATTGATGTGATGAAGGCAACCATCCATTGAATCCGTTTCCGGCCTATTGGCATTTATCACGCAATACATATCAAATTTACCTGCGTGGAAATATTTCTTAAACTGGTTTAGGACTATTGCCCCGCTTTGATTACCCCCCACATCTATGACAGTAAGGTATCTATTATCTTCCAGGGGTTTCCGGATTCTTGAGGACAGAGCTGGCAATTCAGCAGTGATTTCATGGTCAAAAGCACTGCCATATAGGTCTATTCCCTTAGAGGCCAAAAACCCATGAAGTTCCCTGCTACGAAAATATACATTTGCTATATCAAGGTCTATTAGTGCGACTTTATTCCCTTGTTGTTTGAGCTTTACTGCATAATTCAGAGAGAACTCCGTTTTTCCGCTACCGTAATGGCCACATACTATCTTTATTTTATTCCTCTTCAATCTTTTCATTTGGGGATCCTCTTGCAACATATTCTATAATTTGCTCCAGGTTGGAAATTCTATCATAATTTGCATCTGGATATTTGTGCTTGTTCCACCTTTCCACCAGCAGGGCTTTCATCCCGACATTGTTTGCCCCAACCACATCGTCATGGAAATTATCCCCTACATATAGGGCCTTTTCCGGCTCAAGCTTTAAATTATCTAAGCTTAGGAGAAAGCCCTTCGCATCGGGTTTCTCTGACTCGATTTCCGATGATACAACGATGCTGTCAAAGTAATCGTAGATACCAAGTGACTTTACTAAATCCCTAGCACCCAAATCCCAATTGGTTAAAAGGCCCAGCAAACAACCCTGTTCTTTTAACCCATCCAGACAAGGAAGGGCATCAGCAAAAGTTCTCCACTGTGAACGGGGGGGGCTTTTTTCCATCATAGCCTTTGAAAAAGCCTTAACGGGGATATCGATTATATGAAGGTAGGCGAAAACCATACTAGCGTAGGATGTATAAAATTCTTTTACTTCTCGATTGATATAGCCTGGATAATTGTTCATAAAATGTCGATCGACAAAGGAAAGGGCATCCCGTATTTCGCTCCTTTCAGCACTGCCTCCAAACTCCTTAAGGCGTTCGAGAAATGATCCGGACATGGGCGGATATATTAAAGTCATACCTAAATCAAAAATAACTCCAGAGTATTTCATTATCTCGCTCCTCCTATTCTATTTTTATAACTTCAATGGCATCCATTATCTGTGCCTTCAACTCCTGTTCCCCGCCAAAAGCGGGAAATTCCCTGGGATAACCTAGGCATCTGCACATATAGTATGTGCCATTTTCAGTAAAACTTCTTCTATAATGTACATGACCGCTTATAGCAAATTTAATACTTTCATTTTTAGTAATTTCGTAAAGCCCTTCTGACCCTAAAAATGCATTGAAATACTTAAAGATTTCATATTGTTTTGAACTTTCAGCCACCAGAAATGATGGATGATTGACCATATGAGTCATGAAAATTATCTGATAATTAGAATGTTTTTCAATCAGCCCCCTTAGCTCTTCGTTCCATATCAAATTAACTTCCCTATCATCAAGACCATGATTGGCGTAACGGCTGTCCCTCCACCACCGGCCATTATATTCTCTTTTCTTTAGTTCTTCATAGCTAAACATACCAGGATGAGCAAAAGTGTAATCGTACCAACCACATCCGGCAATCAGCAGGGTTTTTTCGGACAATTCTACTGCCTGATTTTGCAAAAACCCCTCATCACCCTTATCACCTTTCATGTAATCGATAACATTTTCAACAGAAAGGCCCGGTTCAAACTTGGACCAAAGGTCATGGTTTCCGGAACAGAAGTATATTTTGGGCGAAATTTGCTCCCTAAATTTTCTTATGAAAGCTAGTGTTCTTAGATAATACTCAGAAATATCTCCTGCTATTAATAAATAATCTGCCCCGGTACTATTTACACAATCGGCGAAAATCTGTCCAAATACATCTTCACTTTCCTGTTCGTCAATATGTATATCTGATATTACCGCAACTTTCATTGAATCTCTCCTTCATTCCTACTAGCATAATGGCATTTCACATGGTGTCCCGGTCCTATTTCACTCAAAACAGGTTTTTGCGTCAGGCACATCTTGGTGCGCTGTGGACACCTGGGCGAGAAAATGCAGAAGTCCTCACCCCTTAAAATTTCCCCACTATCCTTTGAGTCTCCACTGGTTCGATCGGCACCCAAATCCAAAAGGGATGATAGGAGTAATTTTGTATAAGGATGAACAGCTTTCTTATATACATCCTCACAAGGCCCGGTCTCTACAATTTCCCCCATATACATGACAATTATTCTGTCAGACATATAGTGGATGATGTTTAAATCATGGGATATAAACAAGGTGGCCAGCTGAAATTCATCCTGTAGTGAACGCATAAGGTTTAATATTTGAGCCTGTACCGATAGGTCTAAAGCTGATACAACTTCATCCGCAACAATGAAAGTGGGGTTGGTAAGCAGGGCCAAAAGTATGCATATTCTTTGTTTTTGACCTCCAGATAACTCATGGGGATAGCGGTCCAGGTATTCTTCTGTCATGCCTACCTTAGAAATCAGAGGCATAATACGGGCATCCTGGTCTTTTTTATTCTTAACCCCTATGCTATTCATGGTTTCCCTCAATATGTCCTCTATACTAAATTGAGGGTTTAATGCAGTGCTTGGGTCCTGAAAAATCATTTGTATTTTACTTCTTTTGCTTTTAAACTCCGATTTTCTTGCCTTGGTTATATCCATATCTTCAAATACGACCCTGCCTGAATCAGCCTCTAAAAGCTTGGTCACTATCCTGCCAACTGTGGTTTTGCCACATCCCGATTCCCCTATCAGCCCTACTGTTTCCCCTTTGGCTATTTCAAAGGAGACATTATTAAGGGCTACAAAGGTAGTCTTTTTCTCAAAAATTTTAACCGAAGGTACAGGATAGGTTTTAACTAGGTTTTCGACTTTTAAAATAATATTTTCCATCTTACCTGCCTTGTCCTTGAATTATTTGTACAAAATACATCTAACTGTCCGTCCATCATCTAACTTATACTTCCCAATAGGTCCCATGCATTCCTCAGTTTTAAAATCACACCTTCCAGCAAAGACACAGCCTGTTTTTGGCCTTTGCATAAGGGAGGGAACATTTCCTTCTATGACCCTGAGGGGTTTATCCTTAACTGTTTCATTGGGTATGGATGCTATAAGGGCTTTTGTATATGGATGTTTGGGATTTTTTATAACATCTTCTGTCTTTCCAAGTTCAACTGCCCATCCGCTATACATAACGCAAACATGGGAACATGTCTGACTTATTACAGTTATATCGTGGGATATTATGATGATAGACATATGATTTTCTGATTGAATATTTTTTATTAATGTCAGGATCTTGTTCTGTGTAGTAACATCTAGTGCCGTGGTCGGTTCATCTGCTATGAGTAGATTTGGGCCAGCAGAAATCGCCATGGCTATCATAACCCTTTGCCTCTGTCCCCCGGACAGCTGGTGAGGGTATTTATTAATGGTTTCCTCGGGATTGACAAAGCCTACATTAGAAAGCGCCTCTATGGCTTTTAGCCTCAATTCCTTTTTACCCAAGCCAAAATGTATGTAATAGGCTTCCTCTATTTGCCTTCCTACCTTCATCAAAGGATTCAGTGATGACATTGAATCTTGAAAAATCATCGAAAGGTGTGATCCCCTGAGGTTTTGATACTGTTTTTCACTGTATTCGGCTAAATTCATTCCGTCAAAATCTATTTTACCTGAAACTATTTTTATGTTTTTACGCAGCAATCCCATTATTGTCATTGCCGTCATGCTCTTGCCGCACCCGGATTCCCCTACCAATCCCAAGGTCTCATCTTTATCTATTGAGAATGAAATATCCTCCAGTACCGGATATAGTAGGTCATTTATTGTAATGCTGACATTTAGATCTTCCAATTCTAGCATAACATCACTCCTTTGCCGATCTGACATTGAGAACCTCCGATAGTCCGTCTCCTAAAAGATTGAAGCCCAAAACCAGGAGGGTAATCATTGTTCCCGGTAGCAAAACACCCCATGGAGATGTTTTAAGGGCTGCTTGTCCTTCTGATAGCATTTGTCCCCAACTGGGATCCGGTGGCTGTATGCCAAGACCCAGATATGAAAGGGCAGCCTCTGTTAATACCGCTTCAGAAAATGCCAGGGAAGCAGTAATTATTACCGTGGACATAACATTGGGTAGAATATGACGGACCATAACCCTCATAGAGCCAAGTCCTACTAGTTGGGTCCACTGTATGTATTCGCTTTCCTTCACTTTTATTACGCTAGCCCTAGTCATCCTTATGAATTGGGGGATAAGAATAAGGGTGATTGCGAAGGTGGTTGATCCAAAGTTACGACCTAAAATTGCTGCTACCATCATTGCAAACAAAAGGCTGGGAATTGATTTAAAAGCATCCGTCAACCTCAATATTATATTGCCTACCCAGCTTTGGAAATAACCTGCTAGCAGGGCCAGAAAAACTCCAACGACCATGGAACACCCTACTGTTATTATGCCTATTAAAAATGCGGTCTGGCCCGCCACCATTGTCCTGGACAGTATATCTCTACCCAGTTTATCTGTCCCCCCCCAATGGTCATTTGAAGGTGGTTGCAGAGTCGATTGGGAATCTATCTCCGTAGGCGAATAGGGGGTCCAAAACATTCCTATAACAGTTATTATCAAAAGTAAAAGTACTAAAATCGAACCTATCAGCAAGTTTTTATTACGAAAAGCCTTTTTCATCACCTACTCCTTAAGCCTTATTCTTGGGTCTATGACCATATAAAGTATATCTAGAAGTAAATATGCCATAATTACCACGATAGATATGTATACGCAAATTCCCTGTGTTAACGGCAAATCAGATGTCTTAATAGCTGCTATTAGCAACGAACCTATGCCAGGTATAGAGAAGACAGTTTCAATTATAATGCTACCAGTTACAATGCTGACAAAAATCAACCCTAGTATGGTAACGATGGGAATCATCGCATTGCGAAGTACATGCTTATATAAAATGTCCTTATCCTTGACCCCCTTATTCTTCGCCGCTAATACGTAGTCACAATTTAACTCCTCCACAACAGAATTTCTTACATACCTTACAGTAATGGATATGCCTGAAAAACTTACAGCAATAGCGGGCAATAGCATCCCCTTCATGAAGGGGAAAAGCCCTTTGGTGATAGGAACATAAGCCGTAACAGGTATCCATTGCAACTTTATACTTATTACAATAATAAGGATCATGGCAAAGAAGAAAGCAGGAATTGCAATTCCAATTTGGGTCAAAGCGTTATAGACAATGCTGAGCTTTGAATGATTGTGCTTGGCTACGAAAATACCCAGAGGTATACCGAAGATAACAACAAAAGCGAAGGACATTATTGCAAGGCCCACAGTATTAGGTAATCGTGCCATAATTAGTTCATTTATCGGCAGATTATATCTTATAGAGGTACCCATATCAAGTTTTACCAAGTTGAAAAGCCAACCAAAATACCGTTCATATAGAGGTTTATCTAGGCCGAACTCTGCCCTTAGAGCTTGCTCTAGGGCAGGGTCCGGCTCAACGCCAACTTTAGATAGTATGGGATCCCCTGGAATAAACTGCAATACTACAAATATGATTATGCTAACTAATAAAAATGTTAATACAGAATATAATACTCGTTTTCCCATCAGATCCTCCAAGCAATTGATCAGCTAAGCGATACTAATATTCGAAATACCTTAAGTCGATAAAGTACATGGGATAATGCACATACCCTTTTAAGTCCTTATCTACTGCAACGTACTCAATAGGATCCATGATGAAGACAGAAGCAGCTTCTTCAGCCAAGATTCTCTGTGCTTCTTTATATATTTCCACCCTAGCGTCAATATCGGGTTCTTGGGCGCCGGAGCTTATCAGTTCATCGTAGCGTGCATTGTCAAAGTTTATAAAGTTCCTGGAATATTCGGAGGCAAACCTCTTTAAAATGCTGTCAGGATCCATCTTCCCCGTTAATCCAATAATTGTAGCCTCATGATTTCTTCCCGCATAAACATCTTCTAGCCAGGTGTTCCAATCGACGATTTGGATTTTCATAGTTACGCCGATTTTGAGAAATTGCTGTTCAATTACCTGGGCTGCGTTTACATGATAAGGATATTCGGCTGGGACTTTTACCGTAAAGGATAGGTCCGGGTAGCCGGCATCAGCCAGAAGTGCCTTGGCCTTTTCCTGGTCAGGAGAATAGAAATCTTTCAGTTCTTCATACCAGAAAGGCATGACCGGTGAAAAGTTGGAATCTACCTCTGGGGCTCCGGGTGCTATAATAGAGATAATCTCCTGTTTGTCTATAGCATAGTTTAAGGCCTGTCTGACACGAATATCTTTGAAGGGTTCAAAATCGTTATTCAAGCCCATCAGCTGAACAGTATTCATGGGAGATTGTTCGATTACAAAACGGTCTTCAGGTATTTGAGGGATCATATCGTAATTTATTTGCATATATTGTATCTCACCGTTGGAAAGGGCAAGCACACCTGCATTTAGGTCTGCAAATATTTTAAACTCCACCTCTTCCATCTTAGGCAGTCCTTCTTCGAAATAGTCTTCAAACTTGGCCAAATTGATGCCAACCCCTGGTGTATAGTCCACAACCTTATAAGGCCCTGCTCCGATAGGATTCGTTCCTTGTTCGGGACCGGTTCCCTCCGGTACTATACCAAAATACATAATTGATAAGAGGGTCGCATTGCTCTCAAATAGATTGAACCTAACTGTGTACTCATCAAGAACCTCCACCGATTCAATAACATCGGAAAATACACTTCTCAATGCACTTTGGTCTTCGGGTATTTTACCGCAAACCCTGTCATAAGTATATTTCACATCCGCAGAAGTGAAATCGCTACCATCATGGAAGGTTACTCCCTCTCTCAAGTGGAAGGTCAAGCTGGTAGAATCTTCGTTAATATCCCAGCTTTCAGCTAATGCTGGCACCATTTCTCCTTCTGGGGAAGGCATGGCCAAACCGATAAACACATTGAACATTACTTCCTCAGTTCCAGATGCCTGTGCTATATGTGGATCTAATGAATCAAAGTCTTGAGGAATGCCTACGACGATTTTTGTTGCTTTTTCAACATCATCCTGGGGGGGTGCGTCCCCTCCTCCGCAAGCGGAAAGAACGAGAGATAAGATCAACAACATACTAAGAATTAGTGAAAGCTTTTTACTTTTCATTTGTATCCTCCTTTAGGTGTGTTGCATCAACATTGGACTGTAATTAATTATAGCATGAGATTTTCAATTTGCAATATGCGAAATGACATTTCGAAAATTTAGCAGAAAATTTTAAGTGTTCAGACCCTTGCAGTATTTCCACAATAGAGTAGCTTGTTTATGTAAACATCAAAAAATAAAAAATCCCGAATGTGTCGTCAGGTCTTAAATTCACAACCTATCCCAAGATAGGTGGGTTCCCTATTCACGACTTCTGCCTTCCCCTCAAAGGGGGCTTGGCATTGGACCATGAAACTCGGGATCCCGTGAACTAAATG
>CAZMMB010000024.1:9534-11621 GCA_964567325.1 uncultured Oscillospiraceae bacterium | reverse complement strand
TATTCAGCATTTTATGGCCCTTCCCTATAGAGGTTACTTTAAACAAGGTGACGCCACTAGAACTAAAAAGGAGGGTGAGAAGTCAGGAGGAGATAGAAAGTTTAGCAAATAAGCAGGCTAGGGGATTTATTCAAAAGAATATTTCCGAATCGGCACAAATATTGAATAAAGATTTGAAATTTTTGGTCGAAGAAAATATAATAAAGGTTACAATTCTAATTGAAACGCTAGAACAAATTGGTGAGAAAAAATCATTCATACCCCGGATAGACCGGCCCGAGGTATAAGGAAAGGAAAATTATTGGCAAACAACTATATTGAAGAAATAAGGATGAAGGTTGGCGAAGAGGATGACAGCGATCAACTTTTTGGTGTTTTAGATGTCAACCTGAAGATTATCCAGGATAATTATGATGTAGATATTGTCCAAAGACAGGATGAGCTGATACTCAGGGGGAAGGAGGCCACTAAAGCCGAGGGTATTATTGATGAGCTCATGGCAATAATCAGAACCGGGGAAAAACTTGACACCCAGAAGGTAAATTATGTAATCAGCCTGAAGGAAAAAGGCTTATCCTACAGGGAAAGCAATATCAACAGGGATGTTATTTGCTTCACCCACAGGGGAAAACCCGTAAGGCCCAAGACCATAGGACAAACATTTTACGCCGGTAGCGTTAAAAAGAACGATATAGTCTTTGGTATCGGGCCAGCAGGAACTGGCAAGACATATATAGCCGTTGCCCTAGCTATCAATGCCCTAAAGAATAAGGAGGTTGGAAAGATTATTCTTGCCCGGCCTGCAGTTGAAGCGGGAGAGCGACTAGGGTTTTTGCCAGGTGACCTCCAGGAAAAAGTCGATCCCTATTTAAGACCGCTTTACGATGCCCTCTATGATATACTAGGCAGGGAAAGCGCACTGAGGCTAAAGGATAGGGAGGTAATAGAAGTGGTACCTCTAGCTTATATGAGGGGAAGGACCTTAGACAATTCCTTTATAATTCTTGACGAGGCCCAAAATACCACAAGGGAACAGATGAAAATGTTTCTGACCCGGCTGGGATTTGGCTCAAAAGCTGTTGTTACAGGGGACATAACCCAGATCGACCTTCCCAAAGGTAAGAAATCCGGCCTAAAAGAGGCTTATAGAATTTTAGATGAGGTTGGGGGAATAGAGTTTTGCTTTTTAAAAGATGCTGATGTTGTGCGTCACCCCCTTGTTAGGAAAATTATTAATGCCTACGAGATGAGGGAGGAAGAGGAAAAAGAGCAAGACCAGGAGGAAAAGTAGGATGAAATTGTGCTGTTGGCAAGGAAGGCTATAAATGGAAATATTATTTAATGATGAAAGAAAACCGGGTGAAAGTATAATTGCTAAAATGCATGAGGCTGCTGAATTATGTTTTGAAAAAAAAGGACTTGATGCTAACAGATTTATAGTGTCGGTAACTTTCATCAGCAGTGAGGAAATAAAAGAGCTCAACATGCTTTATCGAGGCATAAATCAGATAACGGATGTTCTCTCCTTTCAGCAATATGATCATCCAGAAGAATTCCCTAGCCAAGGGAAAATTTTGTTGGGTGATGTGGTTATATGTACGGAGCAGGCCCTACTCCAGGCCGATGATTTTGGCCATACTCCCGAGAGGGAATTGATATATCTTTTCACTCACAGCTTGCTCCATTTGCTAGGCCACAATCATGAGGATAAGGAGGAAAAAAAGTGCATGAGGGAATTGGAAGAAAACATAATGTGTAGACTGGGATTGACAAGGGAGGAAGTGGGGAAATGAAGATAGACAAAGAACTTTTTTTAAAGGCAAAAGATGCATTGAAAAACGCTTATGCACCCTTTTCAGGCTTTACAGTCGGGGCAGCTTTACTGGCTGATTCGGGTAAGATTTACACAGGTGTAAACGTGGAAAATTCCTCTATAGGGGCTACCATATGTGCCGAAAGAACCGCATTTGTCAAAGCTATTTCAGAAGGTGACCGAAGGTTTAATACAATAGCGGTGGTATCTGGCCAAGGGGGAGTCCTACCCTGTGGTATTTGCCGGCAGTTCATGTATGAATTTGGGGATAACT
>CAZMMB010000024.1:0-9524 GCA_964567325.1 uncultured Oscillospiraceae bacterium | reverse complement strand
ATGACGAGGAAAACCTTAAGGTCTACGATATTAAAGATCTATTGCCAGAAGGTTTTCGTTTAGAGGGGGAAAGATGAAGTCAGGATTTATTGGGATAATAGGGCGGCCGAATGTGGGAAAATCCACACTGTTGAACACAATATTAGGAGAAAAGATTGCTATAACTACAGATAAGCCCCAGACCACAAGAAACAGAATTAGGGGTATTTATACGGATATAGATAAAAGTGGTGAGGGCCTTCAGTTGATTTTTATAGATACTCCCGGTATCCATAAACCAAGAACAAAATTGGGGACCTATATGACCGATATGGCCGTAAGGACCTTGGGAGAGGTGGATGTAATAATTTTCATTGTGGATGGGGAAAAGGGGCCGGGCGACCAGTATATTCTCGACCTGCTAAGGCAAACCAGGACCCCAACGATATTAGCTATTAACAAAATTGACAGGATACCGCCTGATATATTCCGCAGCATTTATGAAGAATATGATTCTATGAACCTTTTCAAGAATATTTTTGGGATATCTGCCTTGGAAGGGAAGAATGTCAAAGAATTGCAGGATGGGGTTTTAGCTTTAGTAGGGGAAGGGCCCATGTATTTTCCTGAGGATATGATTACAGATAATCCGGTCAAGTTCCTAGTGGGAGAAATCATTAGGGAAAAAACTTTGGTCTACCTGGATGAGGAGGTACCCCATGGCATTGCGGTGGGGATTGAAAGCTATGAGGAGGAAGAAGGCCTTACCAGTATCAGTGCAGTAATTTATTGTGAAAAAAAATCTCATAAAGGAATCATTATCGGAAAAGCAGGTAAGAAATTAAAAGGGATAGGAAAGAGCGCCAGGCTAGAAATCGAAGGCCTTTTAGGAGTAAAGGTTTTCCTTGAGCTTTGGGTAAAGGTTAAAGAAAATTGGAGGGATAGCCATTTTACAATGACAGAGTTAGGCTATAGGAAAGAATAAGGATTGCAATGAATATAGAGACAGAAGCGATAGTGTTGAAACAAACAAAGATTGCAAGTGGTAGGCGCATGATCCTTCTTTTCAGCAAGCATTTGGGTAAAATAAGTGGGGGAACATCTATCAGCGAAAGGGGTAAAAATCGTGCAGCACTCGCCCTAAGGCCCTTTGTTTACGGTAAATATCAGATTAAAAAAACCGGTGACTATTACTATATTAATAGCTGCGAGACCATAGCCAGCCACTACCCCATAGGAGAAGATATAGATAAATACCTGTGTGCATCTTATGGAATGGAAATTACCAGCAGGCTCTTGCCTGAAGAAGCTCCCGACCACATGTTGTTTCAACTGTTTACCGACTTTCTGAATGTTATGGAGAAACGCACGAAGAAACATGAAACCATATTAATTGCTTATCTTATTAAGCTTCTGAATCACATGGGGACCAGTCCGTGCATTGATACTTGCGTATTGTGCGGATCTAAATCCAAAGCCCTTGGCTTTAGTGTTGATGATGGGGGTGTCCTGTGTGAATCGTGCTTTAAGCTGGAGAAGGTCAATCAAAGATTGATTTACAAAGTGGAATTTGATATAGTAAACATAATCAATTTTTTGATACAAAGACCATTATCTCAATTTGACAACTTAGCTCTGGACGATGAAAAATTAGGCTGGATACGAAAGGTTTTAAAAAGCTATATTGATTGTCACTTGGGCATCGATTGCTTAAAAAGTGAAGAGTATATGGAAGGGGTGTAATAAATGGAGATAACACTGGAAAAGATTGAATTGGTAAAAGACAGGACGGGTGTGACATACAAGGAAGCCAAAGAGGCTTTGGAAGCTGCTGGCGGAAGCGTTGTGGATGCAATTATTGAAATAGAAGAGTCTATTGATATCAAGGCAAAGAGCAAATTTAGCGAACAGAGCAGTGTGATAGTAGATAAGGTTAAAAAAGCAATCAGAAAGGGAAATGTATCAAAGATTATCGTAAGAAAAGGCGAAGATGTCATGCTTAATTTGCCGGTAAATGTAGGAATAATTGGTTCGGTTTTGGCACCTTGGGCTGCGGTTGCAGGGATAATTGCGGTGTTTGGTACGAAGTGCACAATAGAACTGGTCAAGGATAACGGTGATATAATAGACATTAGTGAGATTGCCACAGATACCTTCGAAGATGTAGTAGAAAAAAGCACTGTCATTGCCGATGAGGTGAAAGAGAAGAGCAATGAAGTATTTGAAAGTGTAAAATCAAAAGCTAATGAAGCAATCAATAAGGCTGTTAAAAAAGATGGTGATGACAGCCATGAAGCCACAAATACAGAAGCCGCCGAGGCGGATGAAATAAGTGAAGAAACCGATAAAGAAGAAAACAATTAGTAAAACAGCAAATATAGAATGGAGCAAAAGATAATATGGGTAAAGAATTTACTTTGGACGTGATAGTGGCCTTAGCTAAGTCCAGAGGTTTTGTGTTTTCCGGATCCGAAATATATGGAGGATTAGCAAATACCTGGGATTATGGTCCTGTAGGAGTCGAACTTAAAAATAATGTAAAAAAAGCATGGTGGAAGAAATTTATTCAGGAGTCAAAATACAATGTAGGCTTGGATTCAGCTATACTTATGAACCCAAAAACCTGGCTTGCATCTGGCCATGTTAGTGGTTTCTCTGACCCCCTGATTGATTGTAAAAATTGTAAATCCAGATTCCGTGCAGATAAGCTGGTAGAAGACTATATCAAGTCCAAGGAAAGCATAAGCCCTAGTGTGGATGGCTGGCCCAAGGATAAACTCGAGGATTTTATAGGAGAAAACCAAATCCCCTGTCCGGAATGTGGTAAAAGCGATTATACATCCATTCGTAAATTCAACCTCATGTTCAAAACCTTCCAGGGGGTCACAGAAGATTCGCAATCAGAACTTTTCTTGAGACCAGAAACAGCCCAGGGGATTTTTGTTAACTTCAAAAATGTTGCCAGGACCTCAAGAAGAAAAATTCCTTTTGGTATTGGCCAGGTAGGAAAATCTTTCAGGAATGAAATTACACCGGGCAATTTCATTTTCCGGACCAGGGAATTTGAACAGATGGAGCTAGAATTTTTCTGCAAACCAGGTACAAACCCAGAGTGGTTTGAATATTGGAGGAGTTTTTGTAGGGATTGGCTGGCATCCTTGGGGATGAAGATGGAAAACATCAGGCTCAGAGACCACGAAAAAGAGGAATTATCACACTACAGCAATGCTACCACAGACTTTGAATATAGGTTCCCCTTCGGTTGGGGGGAGCTTTGGGGTGTGGCGGACAGGACAGATTACGATTTAAAACAGCACCAGGAATATTCTGGTCAGGATATGACCTATTTAGATCCCGAGACCAATCAAAAATATATCCCTCATTGTATCGAACCATCCCTAGGTGTAGATAGAATGACCCTGGCATTTTTATGCGACGCCTACGATGAGGAAAGCCTTATCGACGGGAAGGGAAGGGAGGATAAAAGGGTGGTCCTTAGGTTCCACCCTGCTTTAGCTCCTTTTAAAGCGGCTGTTTTACCCCTCACTAAGAAGCAAAACGAAGAGGCAACAAAGGTTTACGAGGAACTTTCCAAATACTTTATGGTAGATTACGATCTTCCAGGGAGTATCGGTAAACGCTACAGGAGGCAAGATGAAATAGGTACCCCCTTCTGCATTACCATAGATTTTGATACGGCAACAGATCAGAGTGTAACTATTCGCGACAGGGACACTATGGAACAGGTCAGGTTGCCAATATCTGAAGTAAAAGAATATATAGAAGGCAGGCTGTGTTTTTAGCCTGCATTTAGCATAGTTCAATAAGCACAAAAAAATTAACATAAGGAGAGATGGTAATGAAGGAAAAATTCGTTTATTTATTCAAGGAAGGCAAAGGTTCCATGAGAGAGCTTTTGGGAGGAAAGGGTGCAAACCTGGCCGAGATGACAAATCTGGGCATGCCTGTACCGCAAGGATTTACTGTTACAACTGAAGCATGTACCCGTTATTATGAAGACGGTGAAGCGATAAATGAAAGCATCCGCAATGAAATATTGAATAATATTGCGGAGCTGGAAAAAATCAGTGGTAAGAAATTTGGCGATGTGGACAACCCCCTTTTAGTTTCCGTTCGTTCCGGGGCAAGGGCCTCTATGCCAGGGATGATGGATACAATTTTAAACCTGGGTTTAAATGATGAGGTGGCTGAAAAATTTGCAAAAAAGACCAACAACCCCAGGTTTGCCTATGATTCCTACAGAAGGTTTATCCAGATGTATTCGGATGTGGTTATGGAGGTTGGCAAAGACAATTTCGATAGGTTGATGGATGAAGTTAAAAAGGAAAAGGGAGTTACGGAAGACGGAGACTTAAATGCCGATGATTTTAAAAAACTTACGGAACTTTTCAAAGAAGAATACAGAGCAAAGGTAGGCGAGGATTTCCCGAAAAATCCGGTAGACCAGCTCTTTGGATCTATAGAAGCGGTATTCCGCTCATGGAATAATCCCAGGGCAATCTACTACAGAAGGATGAATGACATTCCCTCGTCTTGGGGTACAGCAGTAAACGTCCAGGAGATGGTGTTCGGTAATATGGGGGAAACTTCGGGGACAGGGGTAGCCTTTTCAAGAAATCCGGCTACAGGTGAGGCAAAACTCTACGGTGAATTTCTTATGAATGCTCAAGGTGAAGATGTGGTAGCAGGGATTAGAACCCCCCAATCTATCGACCATTTGAAGGATATAAACCTTGAGATTTATAACGAGTTTCACAAGTATGCCTATGATCTTGAGAAGCATTATAGGGATATGCAGGATATGGAGTTTACAATTGAGGAAGGTAAATTATATATGTTGCAGACCAGAAGTGGAAAGAGAACAGCTGCTGCTGCACTTAAGATTGCCAGCGATCTTGTAGACGAAGGCATGATAACTAAAGAAAAGGCAGTTTCCATGATAGATCCCAAACAGCTAGATGCTCTTCTCCATCCCCAGTTTGACCAGGGTGCCTTGAAAGCTGCACAGGTTATTGGGTCTGCCCTACCAGCTTCTCCGGGGGCAGCTAGCGGCCAGATTGCTTTCACCGCCGACAAAGCAGCGGAATGGGGCAAGGAGGGCAAGGATGTTATCCTGGTCCGCCTAGAGACATCGCCTGAAGATATTGAAGGGATGCATCATTCCAAGGGGATTCTCACAGCCAGGGGTGGGATGACCTCCCATGCGGCTGTTGTAGCCAGGGGAATGGGGACCTGTTGTGTTGCCGGTTGTGGCCAACTGATAATTGATGAGAAGGCTGGAAAATTCACCTTGGATGGAAAAGAATATAAAGAGGGTGAATGGATATCCCTGGACGGGTCTACAGGAAAAATCTACGGGGAAGCCATAGCTACTGTTGAGGCAACTATATCCGGTGATTTCGATCGCATCATGGGTTGGGCTGATGAAATCAGAACATTGAAAGTCAGGACCAATGCTGATACACCACAAGATGCAATACAAGGAAGAAAATTTGGTGCGGAAGGAATAGGTTTATGCAGAACGGAGCACATGTTCTTTGATTCGGGAAGAATTTCGGCTATGCGAGAAATGATTGTATCGAAGACGGAAGAGCAAAGAAGGGTAGCTTTAGCCAAGTTATTACCCATGCAGAGGGGAGATTTTGAAGGTATTTTTGAAGCTATGGAAGGCCTACCTGTTACCATTCGTTTCTTAGATCCACCCCTGCATGAGTTCTTACCCACAGAAGAAGACGATATCGTTGAATTAGCAAAGGAAATGGGGATGGACCTGTCGGACCTCAAAGCTATTATCACTTCTCTTCATGAATACAATCCAATGATGGGGCATAGGGGCTGTCGACTTACTGTATCATATCCTGAGATAGCTGAGATGCAGACAACAGCGATTATAGAGGCCGCTATTAATGTCCAGAAGAAGCATCCGGAATGGAATTTGGTGCCAGAAATAATGATTCCTTTAATCGGGGAGGCCAAGGAGCTTGCCTTTGTAAAGGATGTAGTTGTTAAGACAGCGGATAAGTTAATTGCCGATTCCGGTGTTGATTTAAAGTACTTAGCAGGAACAATGCTTGAGATCCCAAGGGCTGCGCTGACGGCCGATGAGGTTGCTAAAGAGGCGGAGTTCTTCTCCTTTGGAACCAATGATCTTACCCAGATGGCCTTTGGTTTCAGCAGGGATGACGCAGGAAGTTTCCTGGATGCCTATTATGAAAAGAGCATATATGAGTTTGATCCTTTTGCTAGACTGGACCAAACAGGGGTTGGTAAGCTAGTGGAAATGGCGGTTGAACTTGGTAAAAAAGGTAGACCTGATATTAAGTTGGGTGTTTGCGGAGAGCATGGCGGAGACCCGGCATCTGTGGAATTTTTTCACAATGTAGGCTTGCACTATGTATCCTGTTCCCCCTTCAGGGTGCCTATAGCTAGATTGGCAGCAGCCCAGGCAAGGATTCACGAAATGACAGGAGTTAAGGACTTAGGCCAAAAATAGGCTAACAGATCATGAAAGGCTATTCATGAAAACTAAGGGTGCAGTTGATATAAAAATTAACCGCACCCTATTTGTATTTAAATTGCTTTATGGATGACAGTATCCTTCCATGGTCTCCACAACCACCTTTTATCACCCTTGACACTGAACAAACGTATCCAAATATAAAGGGTGGTATTTTGTTTTTTATTAAATGTACCAGTCAAAATATCTGATATAATGAACATCAGTAGAATAATGTGCAATAAGGATTACAAATAATTTCCTTCCATGCACCAAAAGAGGCAATAACATTAAAGGTAAATGCTTATAAGCTAGAAGGCGATAAAAATTGGAATAGTATTGGTGGTTGAGCTATTTCGATAGGCACAGATAGGCAGCCTATCGAATTCAGTATCAAGTAAAATTTCATCTGTTTTATATGAGGCTCTTCCACCAGAATTTATAATGAAATCAATAGTATAATTTTCTTTTAATTTCCTTGTGAAAGTTCCAGTTAATTGGAAATAAGGCCAATTAAGGATTTAAGAGATACAACTGAAATATCAAAACTTTGTGAGGAAAGCAAAGAACCTGTTTATATTACAAAAAACGGTTATGGGCATTTAGTTGTCATGAGTATGGAAACCTATAAAGGTAAAATGGCCAAAGCAGATTTATATGAAAAATTAGCAGAAGCTGAAAGTCAAATTAAAAATGGAGAAAGGCTTTTAGATGCCGAGGCAGTATTCGAAAGCCTAAAAGATAGGTATGGCAAATAATTATACTATAAAGATGACACCAGTGGCTGCAGATGATCTAGGTAATATTTATCGTTATATATCAGAAGAGCTATTTACTGAATCTGCTGCTACTAATATTCTAAAAAGAATGGAAAGAGAAATTATAAGATTAAAAGAATTTCCTTTTGATCTGAAAGAACTATGCAAAATTATTGAAGAAACGCCAGCACTGCTGCCTACACAAAAGGAATTTTATAAAATTATGATCCATGAGCGCAAGACTAAAATTCCTGATTACAGCATGGAGCAACTTCTTGCCATGGACAAGGATCTCAAGAACAAACCGGGCATAACTGATAAGATAAAATCTTCAGAGCTATGAGGATTTTATTTTTTATCTTTGTTAAATTAAACTGTGAAAAATGGGAGTTGCCATGCTATATCAGTGTAGTTATTTTATAAAAAATTGGTGTTAAATATCGTAATTGTTGAAATTATTATACCCTGACGCCAAGGGAGGTACCAGGCTCGACGGTTTGCCGTATTGAGAAGGCTTAAGGGGATATCAGGTACTCCGGTTATCTGGTTATTGAGATATATGTAGCAATACTGGGCTGAACAAAATCATTGTTATCAAAAAGAAGTTGCTCTTGCGACCCCTGTCCAATGAAGCATGACCCATTCCAATAAATACAATATTCCCGACCCCGCAAAAATTGAACCTATTGCATATTAGTAGTAAAATGTGAAATTAACGATAATAATTGGAGGTAGTATTTATGAAAAAGTCTGTTCTGTGTTTGGTTATGGCAATGTTAATCCTCTGTTCAAATACCAGCCTTGTAAATGCTTTGGATATAGAGAAAGGAAATCCGACAGCAAGCTACTCACATGATGGAATTATTTTATCAAATGGCGATGAAGTTGATTTACCTAAACATGACACGCTCTTATTTTTGAACGGAACTTTGATAACTAATTATGAAACACTAATTAGGAAAGACAGGGCATTGGTGCCTGTAAGGTTAATTGCCCGGGAATTAGGGGCTTGTGTGGATTGGGATGGGAATAATAAGACCGCTACCATTACAAAACCTCAAATAGAGATTGTTCTAGCAATTGATAGCAATATCGCTATTGTCAACGGAATAGAAATGGATTTGGATTATCCAGCGATACTATATAAAGACTTAATGTATGTGCCGTTAAGGTTTGTTGCAGAAAATTTAGATGCTGGGGTTCATTATTCCCCACGGTGGGTATCTCCTGAATTCACATATTATTATGATACAAAGATGCCGGTATCTCTTGCTGACACTATAATCAGAGATTTTGCAAATATAATAGTTGATGAAAAATATGATTTCAGCGGTTCAATATCAGCAGAAGAAGCCATGAGAAAAGCGCAAGAAATATGTCTACAAGGCCTTGGGAATTTTTCAAAAAGCATGAGGGAAAATCTTGCGAATTTAAGCGAAGATCCCGATCGATTTGACGATGACTATAAAAGCATAGAAAAAGAAATCAATAGAATGATGTATATCGGTGGGGTATCGAGATTCTATAAATTCACGATAGGCCCTTATGATATTTTGTTTGACCGGATTAACCACAAAGTATTCTTTGTAATCTATTCATCCCGCACAACTGTTAAGGAAGTGAATGTCGATGATCCTGGATTATATTTGCCAATATTCATTGTAGGTTAATACTACAGTTAGACAAGGACAAATAATTTTTATATCGCGGAATAGGAAGGTTTTTCGGCTGTGGTGAATTTTTACGATACATCGGTGGAAAAGCTTTATTCAACAATAGTATAATGAAATTGGTAAGAATATAAGTGTCAGGAGAAATAACGTATGAATGAAAATATAATCTTACGACTAGGAGGTACTAGCTTCGATAGTCATCAGAATTGCAGCAACAAGATACTTATTATGTGTATACGCCAAATGTGCAAATACTATTATGAATGCCGATAATTTGTGTCTGCTAAACGGATTGACATTTATGAATCGTTCAGCAAGCCTCAAATATACTATTTAGGATATAAGTTTGCTAAATGGCTTATTATTGATTGCTTTATAAACCATAACCTCGTATTTGTTATTAAAAAGCTTATATTATCCCGATTTATAAACTTTTTCTTAGTTAAGTTGCCTCATTATTTTCCAGGGGCAACTCAATATGTTATGCCATGTCCATCTTTTTTATCTAAGCCAATGCTTTGCCGAACCCCGAATCCAGGGCAACGTCAAGTCCTTTTTTGTGTGTAAATTCATACAGGTCATATTGATGAAGTTAGA
>CAZMMB010000023.1:5724-11674 GCA_964567325.1 uncultured Oscillospiraceae bacterium | reverse complement strand
GGAATATGGATATCTACCAGGGGCTTAAACATTACTTCGGTTACGATTCCTTCAGGACTTTTGAAGGTGAGGCCCTCCAGGAAAGGGCTGTTGATGCGGCGGTCAAGGGAAGATCCCTGCTTACTGTATTTCCCACAGGCGGGGGTAAATCCATGACCTTTCAACTTCCAGCCTTAATGGCCGGTGAAAACGTAAGGGGGCTTACGGTTGTAATATCTCCCCTCCAGTCTTTGATGAAAGATCAGGTAGATAATCTTGAGAAGATTGGCTTGGTGGATGCGGTTACAATAAATGGCCAGTTAGACCCCATTCAAAGGGCCGATTCCATCGAAAGGGTCCGGGATGGGTCTGCCACCCTCCTTTATATAGCCCCAGAATCTCTCAGGTCCATAACTATTGAAAAGCTTCTTCTGGCTAGAAATGTGGTCAGGTTCGTAATCGACGAAGCCCACTGTTTTTCTGCCTGGGGCCACGATTTCCGCATAGACTATCTCTTTATAGGGGACTTTATAAAAAAGCTCATGGAAAAGAAGGGCAGGAGGGAAAGCATAGCAGTTTCCTGTTTTACAGCTACGGCAAGGAAGAGGGTCATCGAAGACATATGCCTTTATTTCAAGGAAAAACTTGGCCTTGAACTGGAACTCTATATATCCAGAAAGCGGAGGCATAATTTAAACTACGCCATACTCAGCAAGAAGGATGATGACGATAAATATATGGCTATGAGGGACCTGATAGAATCAAGAGCCTGTCCCACCATAGTATATGTATCCAGGACCAGAAGGGCAGAAACCCTTGCGGCTAGGCTTTCCATGGATGGTTTTTTAGCAAAGCCCTACCACGGTCAGATGGATAATAGGGACAAAGGGGAAATACAAAATAAATTTATAGCTGGTGAAATAGATGTGATTGTAGCCACCTCGGCCTTTGGCATGGGGGTGGATAAAAAGGATGTAGGCCTGGTAATCCACTACAACATATCCGATTCACTAGAAAACTATATACAGGAGGCAGGCCGGGCAGGTCGGGACGAAAGTTTGTCTGCAGACTGCTTCGTCCTTTTTTCAGAAAGAGACCTGGACAAGCATTTGATGCAGCTAAATCAGACTAAGTTGTCCATAAAGGAGATACAGCAGATATGGAGGGGGATAAAAGGGCTCAGTAAAATGAGGTCCTCTATAACACGGACAGCCTTGGAAATAGCAGATGCCGCCGGTTGGGATGATCAAATTAGGGACCTGGAGACAAAGGTCAGGGCCGCTATTGCCGCCTTGGAGCATTCAGGCTATGTAAAAAGAGGCCACAACAGGGCTAAGGTATATGCGGACAGCATCCTTGCTAGAAATGCCCAGGAAGCCATTGAAAAGATTAGATCCTCTGGCCTATTCACCGATAAGCAAGAGGAAAATGCAATCCGAATCATAGGGAAACTCATCAGCAGCAGGGCCAGGTCCTACGTCTATGAGGAGGCAGGGGAATCTCGGGTGGATTATATAGCAGACCAGTTGGGCCTGGACCAGAAAGAGGTTGTGGAGGCTATTCTCCTTATGAGGGAGGCAAAAGTCTTAGCTGACCACAAGGACTTAACGGCCTTCTTTGAAACAGGAAAGAGGTATAAGGGGGCAAAAAATTTGCTCTCATATTTTTGCCTTTTAGAAAAGTTCCTTTTCACCCTTCTATACCCTGAGGAAAGACCCTACAACCTGAAGCAGATCAGGGAGGATGCGGAGGCGGGTGGATGCCAGGGGGTGGAAATAGCCCATATAAAGAAGATATTCAACTACTGGAAGACCCATAATTGGACCAGCCACAAGGTGCAAAACCACATCAATAGGATTTCAGTAAAAAGGTTGATTGACCCGGGCAAAATGATGGGTAAAATCGACAAGAGGCAGGAAGTATCCCGCTTTATTCTGCAATATCTTCACGACCTATATTTCCAGGACAGCCAGGGTCAGGAGGAGAAGAAAAACCGGGAACCTGCTGTGGGATTCTCTGTTAATGAGCTTAAGGAAGCCTACAACCAGGGGCAGGTGAGGATGGATTTCACTGAGGTTGACAGGAAGGAAATAGAGGACGCCCTCATGTTTCTCCAGAAAATAGGTGTCCTAAAGTTGGAGGGCAGCCTCATGGTCATCTATAACGCCATGTTCATAGACAGGCTGGAGATGGACAATTACAAGAATTATAAAAATGAGGACTACAGGCAGTTGAAAGACCATTATGAAAGCAAGACCCAGCAGATACACATAGTTGGGAAATATGCCAAGAACATGATTGATGATTACAAGGGAGCACTCCAGTTTGTTGATGACTACTTTCAAATGGATTATCAGGGATTCTTGCGTAAATATTTCCCGGGGAAAAAGGATAGGGAAAGGATTAGTAAAACTATAACGGAGGAAAAGTTCAAGGAAGTTTTCGGCGGCCTTTCGCCGGCCCAACTGGCTATAGTTAATGATAGTAGGTCTTCCTGCATCCTGGTTGCGGCAGGTCCCGGCAGCGGAAAGACAAGACTCCTGGTTCATAAATTAGCCTCCCTGATGCTCATGGAAGAGGTAAGGGCAGACCAGCTTCTCATGGTGACATTCTCGAGGGCGGCAGCTACGGAATTCAAGGAAAAGCTCAGGTCTTTAATAGGGGCAGCAGCAAACTATGTGGACATTAAAACCTTTCATTCCTACTGCTTTGACCTTTTGGGTAAGGTGGGCAGCCTGGAAAAGTCCGGGACTATAATTGAAGAGGCCATAGATAAAATTAGGGGAGGGGAGGAATCCCTTAACCGGATAACCAAGACGGCTATGGTTATCGATGAGGCCCAGGATATGGATTCTAAGGAATATGAATTTGTAAAGGCCATGATAGAGAGAAATGATGGGATGAAGGTAATAGCAGTTGGTGATGATGACCAGAACATCTTCCAATTCAGGGGTTCCAGCTCAGAGTACATGGAAAAGTTTATAGAGGACCATGGGGCCAGATTCTATCAGCTGATAGACAACTATAGGAGCGGGGCCAGCTTGGTGGACTTGGCTAACAATTTTGCAAACTGCCTAACGGGACGGCTGAAAACCATCAATGTTAGGGCCAAGCGAAAGGAAGCAGGCGGCTTGAAGATATACCAATATAGGGGGTCTGATTTAATCCTGCCTTTAGTGGATTCCATCGATAGGGATTCACCGGAGGGAAATGTTGCCCTCTTGGTAGAAGAAAATGATGATGGTTTGCTGGCCGCAGGGTTGTTGAATGAAAGGGGGATACCGGCAAGGTTAATCCAATCCAACGAAGGTTTCAATTTGTTCAATTTGTTGGAAGTCAGGTATTTTGCAGACCTGGTTAGGCTCAATGAAGAACCCCATGCTATCAGCAGGGAGGTCTGGAAGAAGGCCAAGGATGATCTTAGGGATAGGTTTAGGGCTAGCTCCAACTACCCCCTATGCGGGAGGCTTTTGAAGGCCTTTGAGGTTACCTGTCCAAATACAAAGTACAAGTCTGACTTGGATGTATTTATCAGGGAGTCCAACCTGGAAGATTTCCATAGTCAGCAAAGGGGAACAATAACTGTTTCCACCATCCATAAGGCAAAGGGGAGGGAGTTTGACAGGGTCTACCTGATGCTTAAAAATGGGGTGGGAAGGACTGATGAGGAAAGAAGAAAGGTATATGTTGCTTTGACCAGGGCTAAAAATAGTCTGATTATACACTGCAATGGCAGGTTCTTTGAGTCCTTTAACCTTCCCAGGTCAAAGCATAAAAGGATTGAAAAAGTTTTCAAGAGGCCTTCAGAATTCACAATTCAACTTTCCTTTAGGGATGTGTACTTGGACCAGTTTTTCACATGCCAGGGGTCTATTGACAAGTTGATGAGCGGGATGGACCTTAAGGTGGATTTCAGGGGCTGTTACGATGATGAGGACAATATGGTCTTGAGGTTTTCCAGACAGTTTATCGGTAGGCTTGAAAGGATGAGGGATAATCAGCTGACATCTGCTAAAATCAGGCATATTGTATATTGGAAAAAGGATGGAGACTACAGGGAAATAAAGGTCCTGCTGGTGGATGTGTTTTTCAAAAAGGTTTATACTTTGGAGTAGCAAGCAGCTTTTTATATTGACAAATCTTGCCACTTGGATTATGATTATGTTCAGAAACTGAACTGTCGAATTATGGTGAATTTTGTGATTCAAGTGGAATTTGACATTTTGAATATCGTATCTGAGGATCCACTCACCTCCCAGAGGCAGATTGCCGAGCAGTCAGGCATTTCACTGGGTCAGGTGAATTTTTTGATTAAAAAATTCGTCGCAAAGGGTTTAGTTAAAATTGAAAGACAGACTGCAAAGTCGGTGCAATACCATTTGACCCCAAAGGGCATGTCTGCTATTGCAGAAAAAACCTTAGTCTATATTAAAAACTCCTATTCCACGGTTATAGAAATGACCAATAACATTAAAAGATTGGGCAATACTTACAGTGGGAAAGGTTACCATATATATCTGCATGGAAGCAGGGACGAGATGATGGAGCTTTGTAAAATGGCCTTGCGGGATGGAAAAATTTCTTACACTATAGGTCTGCCGGACAGGAATGAAGATGCAGTAGTCTTTTGTTGGGAAAAGGATATAGAGTCAGGCCTGAAAGACTACAAGACACTAAATCTGTTAGGATAGCCTACAAACTTCCATCTTGATGCAATCGTCGCTAAGCGCGTTGCAAAAGGGTGGGACTACATATTTGAGTGGTAGTTTAATACACAGTTGGATTTCAGTACAGCAATGAGTTTGTCTGCGCTCCGGCTTAAAGTTAAACTGCTGTTGAAAGATGGACGGTTAAGCCGGCTAGTGGCGAAGCTATGCCATGTAGCCGCTTAGAGACCAATGGCTGGCGACCGGTGAAAGTGAAAAGTTGAAAAGTTGAGTGTTTTTATTTGGATAACAATATTTGCCCTTGGTGCCATGGTGATGAACGGCATAGGCATACTGGCAATATATAAGAATAAGGATTTTGCCGAAAGGAACAAGGCATATTTCATATGCTTTGCAGCAGGAGTGCTGATTGCGGCACCGCTAATCCATGCCCTGCCTGAGGCTTTCGAAAAAAGCCGCAGCGCCGGTGCCCTTGCATTAATAGGTTTTCTCTTCATGTTTTTCAGCAACAAATTTATTAAATATAAAACTCGGGAAAAAGAGTTGGCCTTTGGCATTACTGCAATAGAAGGGATTGGAATACATTCCTTTATAGACGGCATCATATATTCAGTCACCTTCAGCGCCGCAACAATGACAGGCCTCTTGGCCGGTATCGGTCTGGTAGCCCATGAGTTTGCAGAAGGAGTCATAGTTTTTTCCGTTTTGATTAAGGCCGGTCAATCGGCTAAAAAAGCTGCCTTTTATGGTTTTCTCGTGGCGGGTCTGACAACGCCTCTTGGGGCATTCCTCGTGTACCCGGTCGTTC
Source organism: uncultured Oscillospiraceae bacterium (assembly GCA_964567325.1). Taxonomy (GTDB): domain Bacteria; phylum Bacillota; class Clostridia; order Peptostreptococcales; family Anaerovoracaceae; genus UBA1426. The sequence continues at coordinate 6,220 of CAZMMB010000023.1, read as the reverse complement.
ACAGGCTACCGGAAACATACCTAGGCCTTGCCTTAGGTTTTGTGGCAGGCGTTTTGATATACATCTCTGCATCGCACCTGCTTCCTGAAGCCAGGGAGCACGAGAAGCACCATTCCCATGTGGCCTTTATGCTGGGTATATTGCTGGTGGTGGGGATGTCGTTTTTGGAGTGAAGAAGGTTTGTACCAATTGTTTTGCCATATGATATAATTATAAGTACATAATACATGCAACAGCACAGAACATATAAAAGGAAATTGATTATGGAACAGCTTAAAGAAACCAGGTGGAAACAGCGATTTGCCAACTTTGAAAAATCTTATGGGTTGCTCAAGAAGTATACAGGGAAACCTATTGATACGGAGCTAGAGCAGGCGGGTATTATACAGCTGTTTCAGGTGACCTTTGAGTTATCTTGGAAATTGATGAAGGATTATCTTGAATCACAAGGTTTTATTGTTAAAAGCCCTAGGGAGGCCATAAAGCAGGCATATCA
>CAZMMB010000023.1:0-5714 GCA_964567325.1 uncultured Oscillospiraceae bacterium | reverse complement strand
ATATCAGACAGATATGATAAGCGAAGGCCATATTTGGATAGATGCGTTAGCAGATAGAAATTTAACTACCCATACTTATGATGAAAAACTGGCAAAACAGATGGTGGACAGCATAGTAAAGATGTACTTCCCAGAAATTGAAAAGCTTTATGAAAAACTGAAAAAGGAGCTATGAGATGCACGGCCTTTTAGAAAGAGATTTAATGTATATCGCTGAAGCGCTAGATGGAAACAGGGAAATTAACAAAGCTGTACTGTTTGGCAGCAGGGCTATAGGAAATTATAAAAGAGGTTCTGATGTGGATCTGGCCTTGCTGGGCGAAAGAGTGGATGCAAAAACAGTGAGAACTATTAGCGATAAATTAAACGAAGAATATCCAATCCCTTATTTTTTTGATGTATTAAACTATAATGGAATCTCAAATAAAGAGTTAAAAGATCATATAGATGAAAAAGGGATTGTTATTTATAATAGGAGCTAAACTATAGAAATTGGATTCGGTTGGATACCGAAAGAGAAAATTCATGTTCAAGCAGGATAAAACAAGGTTGCTATATAATTGACTCAAAAGGACAACTGCACAATTTATTTTAAAAGAAGGGAAGTGATTAAATGTCCGCTAGGGAAAGAATTGAAATAAAAAAAGAAATATATCATTGGGCGTTTAATGAATCCCAAAAAACAGAAGAACAAATAGCAAATAAATTTCCTAAAATTAATGAATGGATAAATGGGGATACTGCGCCAACATTTAAGCAACTGGAATCCATTGCAAACTTTTTAAAAATCCCCTTTGGGTACTTGTTTTTAGAAACACCTCCGGAAACGGATATCATGGAAGTTGAATTTAGATCCATAAATAACAAACTTCCTTTTATGAGCAAAAATCTAAAAGATGTAATAACAGCAATGGATATAAAACGAAATTGGATGAGCGATTACAGGAAGGAACTTGGCTGGAGTAAGATTGCAATAATAGAGAAATTCAAACAAGAAAAAAGAAATTTTATTGAAGATGACGCTTTGTTGACAAAAAATCTATTAGGTCTAAAAATAAACTGGTTTAGCGAAGTAGGAAATTGTGCTGCAGCATATAACTTACTTAAAGAAAAACTGGAAGCCAACGGCATAATTGTTATGCAAAATGGTATAGTTGGTAACAACACCCACAGGAAATTAGATATTACCGAATTTAGGGCATTTATGCTCTATGACGATATAGCGCCTATAATTTTTATTAATAGCAACGATTCCCTGGGCGGAAAAATATTTTCCCTAATACACGAATATATGCATGTTCTGTTTGAGCAGGAAGATGTGCTATTAGAAGAAGATATAGTTCGACAAAAAGAGAATGAAGGTTATATTAACAGGATAACAGCCGAATTTTTAATGCCTACTGAATATATTTTGGCTAATTGGGATCAAAACAAAGATGCTTTTGGACAAATATATCAACTTTCCAACAAGTTTAAGGTTAGTGAAACAGCATTAGCTATAAAACTTAAAAAGCTAAAATTGATTAATAAAACTATCCTAGATGAAATCATGGATGAAGGAATTAAAAACTTTGAAAGTAGAATCGATGGTGATGGCGGAGGTGGAGGGGACTTTTACAACACATTTAACACGAGGATAAGCCCCACATTTACCCGGGCCGTTATCAGGAGTGCAGAAACGGGAGATACAAGTTACAGCAATGCTTTTAGACTATTAGGGGGAATCAGAGGTAGAACATATGACGAAATAAAAATGAGGCTCCTACCATATGGATAAAAAATTTGTATTAGATACCAATATATTAGTTTTCTGTCACAGGCAATTATACCCCTTTGATATGGCTCCTGCATTTTGGCGCCAATTAATAGAAAAAGGTGGACAGAAAATTGTACTGATAGATAAAGTAAAAGAAGAAATCCTTAAAAATGGTGATCAACTAACCAATTGGTTAAAAGAAAATGAAAATAATTTTATCCTTAAGGGTGTTGATAAACCTCAAATCATACGGTCTTATTCGTCAATAATAACTTCTATTCAAAAAAACCGACAATATAAGGAAACTGCAAAAATAGAATTTGCTGAAAATGCTGACTCATGGTTGTGTGCCTATGGAATGGCCAGTGAAGATATTATTGTTACTGAAGAAAAGTATGAACCGAACATTAGAAAAAATGTAAAGATACCAAATGTTTGCAGGGAATTTGACATTGATTACATAGGATTGTTGGAATTTATGCGCGTTCTGGGCATTAGGTTTGATTGATTTAAGTGATAATTCTAAAGGAATGGATTTGATAAAAGGGTGGTGGGTTGATGATTCTGATTGATTTAGAGGATGAAGAACAAAAAGTATATCGTAACAAATTAGTGGAAATAGCAACAGACTTGTCAATAAAACACGATTTATTGTTATCAATAATCGATAGCAACTTCGATGATTTTAAAGATAGAACTGAATATGTACCTTTTTATAGAAATGTTCTAAAGGAGGGCATTAAGGTGTATGAGTACCAATGAAAAAATTGTGGATTTATCGAGATATAGAATAAATAAGGCAAAAGAAAACTACGAAGCAGCAAATGTTTTATTCGAATCCGGTTACTATTCAGAATCAATAAATAGATCATATTATGCAATATTTAATACCGTTTTTATCAGCATTACATTAAAACCAACAAAATAACAAAAAAGTTTTCAGTAATGCTTAGCCAGGCATTTACAATTAGGAATAAAAGTGATTACGATGATTTTTACATCGTATCAAAACAAGAGGCCAAAGACCAGTTAGAAAAAGCGAATGAATTTATGATTGAAATATGCGGCTATATTAATAGGGTCAAGTAATCTGATTTTCCCCAATTCCGGATATCTGAAGAAAATGAGGAATTATCTGTAGATGGTTTATTAAACCGTAAAACTTTGACATAAAAACCAACAAAAAGGATTCACTTTAATTGAACTCATAGTAGTCATAATTATAATAGGTATTCTTGCTGTTATTGGCATCCCGTCTTATAAAAGCTATATAGATAATACAAATTATAAAATATGCAAGGTTAATTGTGCTCAGGTGGAAAAGCTTTTTCACACCTTGGTGGATGAGGGTGTAAATAGGGTAGGTATATTTAATGAATTTAAAAATGAATATGAATCCATATGCCCTAAAGGCGGTGAGATACTTTATATAAACGGTCATGTGATCTGTCTGTTACACGGCGATAGTGGTAGTAGTGATGAAGGGGATGATAAACCGTACCTGTAGTTAATGTTGTGGATAAAATGACAGCGTATACAGGATATAGTATAAAAGGTAGTGAAGTCTTTAAGTTTGTGGAGCCGTGAGTATGGCTTATGGATGGGTACCACAATATGTAGCATAAAATTAGTGTAAAATAAAATTTCTATGCAATATGTAGTAAAAAATAATGCAAGCGCCATGAGTAGATATAAGGAATAAACAAAAACACTATATGTAGCAGAAGGAAAAAATGGTCTTTGCAAAATGTAGCATAAAAATGGGATAGAATAAATTTATTACATAAGATACAGTTAAGATACAGTTAACCATAAAAAGGAAGGTGAACCAAATGGCAACCATAGAGCAAATAAAGGCCCTCATAAGGGCACATTTAGAAGCAGATAAACAAAAATTTAAAACCACAGTATTGCAAATAGCTGCTCACGAGGCCAAGGTTGGTCACACTACCAATGCGAGGGAAATTAAAGATATTATTCAAAACCCGAAATATATCAACAAAAATAAGGTAGTTCCATTAAACAATCAATTAGATATTTTAGAACATAAATTGACTAATTTAAAATTGGTGGATTTAGTTGTCTCTGTTGAAATAGAGAAGAAAATCAAACGAATATTAAATGAGTATCTGAAAAAAGAAATCCTAAGAAAAAATGGGCTTATGAATCGTCATAAGGTTCTACTTGCAGGTGATCCAGGTACGGGAAAAACAATGACTGCCTCTGTAATAGCAAATGAATTATATTTACCATTGTTTGTTATCCAACTTGACAGACTAATAACAAAATATATGGGCGAAACCAGCGTGAAATTAAGGCAGGTTTTTGATCAAATAAAGGAAATACGTGGCGTATATTTGTTTGATGAATTTGATGCAATAGGTTCTGATAGAAGCCTGGATAATGATGTAGGTGAAATGAGAAGAATCCTAAATTCACTTCTTCAAAATATAGAAGATGATGAATCCTATAGCATTATAATTGCGGCAACAAATAATCCAAATATTTTAGATAAAGCATTATTTAGACGGTTTGATGATTTAATAGAATACAAAAACCCGGATAAAGAACAAATAATAAGACTGTTAAAAATGAAACTATCAGGTCGAGCAGTAGATGAAATTTTTTCTGATGATGTATATAAAACGGCGCTTGGTTTAAATCATGCCGATATAGTTAAAGCCTGCGAAGATGCTGTGAAGTATTCTATACTGGAAGAAGACGTAATAACTAAAGAAGTAATAATAAATTATCTTAAAGACAGAAAAGATCATTATAGGTATAGGGAGGCTTAATGAATGGAAACAAAATTAGGCAACTTATACTATAATCAATCACCTAACATTTTAGTTTACAAATCCTCGGGTTCAGGAGGTAAACTCAATATCCCTACTAGAACCAGTAGGCGCAGCCATGGAGAATTTTTAGATGGAAAGTTTAAGCAAGCATGGGATGCCGCTGAAGAGAAGCAACAACAAATAGGGGCAGTCTCATTTGCAACAAGACATGGGGTATATCTGGAGATAAAGGGACAGGAAGGTTATGAATTGCTTACCAAAAGCCTGGAGGATGCGCGGCAACGTGTAAGGGTATGCAATATTAAAACTGAAGGTGATGAAGAGGAATCTAGGATCATAAGTTCAACAGTCTTTATACCTAACGACAAGAGAGATTTCTTTATCAAAAAGATAAATAGATACAAAGAAACTGATAAAAAAGAAAAAGTAATTGGCACAATTGAAATGATTAACTTGGCCATGGTAGATGCACTTTGGATGAGTGGTAGAAGCGAAATACCCGACACCGTTCCAAAATGGTGTGAGGTATGGCTGATGTACGAACCAAAAGAGGAAACAGAGGAAGTTGTTAAGGAATTCCACAAAATTTGTGGCGAAAAAAACATTGAATATAAAGAACAGAAAATAATCTTCCCAGAAAGAATCGTATTGGGGGTTTATGCCAATAAACAGCAATTATCAGAATTACAATGGCTAAGTTCAAGGGTTGCTGAGTTTCGCATAATGACAACACCTACCGGGTTTTACGATTCATTATCCGAATCTGAACAAAGGGAATTCATAAAAGAATTTTTAGAAAGATTGGATATGACTACACAATCAAATACTTCTGTATGCCTTTTAGATACTGGTGTTAATAATGGGCATGATTTACTTTCCCTTTTATTAACAGATGAAAACATGCATGCTGTCGATCCTAATAAAGGCGTACATGATAACGCCGATCATGGCACCAAAATGGCAGGGATAGCATCATATTTTACCCTTGAAGAAAAAATGGAGGGGACAGCCCCTATTGTTGTCCACCACTTTCTGGAGTCAGTGAAGTTATTTGATAAAAGCAACGATAATCCCCAGGAATTATACGGATATATTACAGAAGATGCGGGATGGTGGAAACTTAGAACAAACCTAAAAAAATACAACTCGAAGATCAGATA
>CAZMMB010000022.1:8478-11986 GCA_964567325.1 uncultured Oscillospiraceae bacterium | reverse complement strand
GCACTTTCGCAGTTTACAATTCTATTGGTCCTATTTCTCAGTTCTTTAATTATTCTTATATTTTCAAATTCCATCACCTGTTTGTTGGCACCTAGGAGGGCTAAAAAATCACTAATCTGTTCACCTTCCTTCAGGTAAACCACATAGCTATTTCTTCTTTTAATGACCTTTGACCCTAAGCCAAAGCTATTAATCATAGTCATTATGCCTTCTGCCAAGTTTTCATCATCACATACGATTTCAACATGATAGCTTTTTTCCGGATGGCTTATGGTGCCGGACCCAAGAAAGACCCCTTGTAAAAAGGCACGTTTACAAGATCTGTCCTTTATGTTTTCTGGAAATATTTCACTAGTTTCACGAATAACCTTTTGTGCATTGTTTTCTGATTTTATAATCAATTCATAAATTCTATTCTTTTTCAGCACATTGCTCTGCTTGATATTTAAAACTACCGCTAAACCAAAATAGTCCTTGATTCTCCTTAAGAATAATCTTGCTATAGCAGGGTTTTCAGTGGTGATATATAAGTCTTGATTTCCGCCTTTATCGGGCTTTACTGTGCCACACATGCGAATAAAACCAGCAATTTCCGATAACATACAGCACTTTTTCTTTCTATCCACCCTAGCTATTTCATTTTTTACATCCATTGAAAATGACATTTGTTTTCACCCATCAACTAAATATAGTAAAAGACCTGAGGCCAATTTTACTACCGCAGGTCTTTATACATCCTATTAATATCCTTTACTTATTCAAACTTAATATCTTTCTGGCTTCATCGGGGCTTGCTATATCTCTGCCGAAGAATTTAGCTAGCCTTACCACCTTTTCAACCATCTCGCCATTACTTTTAGCCAAGACTCCTCTTTCCAGATAGAGACTGTCTTCAAAGCCTACCCGAACATGGCCCCCCATAATTATAGCGCCTGCAGCTATATCATAGGCGTATCTTCCGATAGCACAAGCAGTCCATGTGGATCCGGGAGGAATGCTTCCTATCATGAAAGCTAAGTCCCTAAGTGTTGCACTCATCTGCACACCCAAAACAAAATCAAAATGCATTGGATGGGCTAGGAGGCCTTCCCGGTCTATCCTAAGTGCAATATCAATCATTCCCTTATCAAAAACCTCTATCTCCGGTTTGATTCCCCTGTCCAACATAATTTTAGCAAAATTTCTGATGGTGTTATCCGTGTTTACAAAAATTTCATCGCCACCAAAATTTAATGTTCCACAGTCTAAAGTAGCCATTTCAGGAGTTGGAACAACTTCAATGGATGCAAGTCTTTCCATGTCTGTCATGCCTACGGCTCCACCTGTCGATGGTTGGATAATAACATCAGGACAAACAGCCTTTATGGCATCTATTGCTTCCTGGAACCTTCCAGTGTCCTGAGTAGGAGTACCATCATCCCAGCGAACATGTAGGTGAATTATTGAAGCCCCGGCATCGTAGGCAGATTTAGCTTCCCTGGCTATCTCTTCAATTGTGTAGGGTACTGCGGGGTTTTGCTCTTTAGTTACCTCTGCTCCACAAATACAGGCAGTAATTATTAATTTTTCCATACTTGCAACTCCTTTAACAATATTTTGTATAGTAACTTCTTACATAATTATATAATAAATCCCTATGTACGGTCAATACGCGTCTACAGTTTCTAAGGGCAAACTCATAAAAGTAAATTAAGCCGATGCAGTCAGGTTAACAGCAGCTAACTGTGCAAAAAATCAAGTTTCTATTATGCGATTGTCCTTACAGTTTGTTACAAATCCCTGTGTATGGTCAATACGCGTCTACCAGCCTCCTTAAACATATCCGTGAAAAGATTTGCCATCGTTACAGACCTATGTTGTCCACCTGTACATCCGAAAGCAACAACTAGCTGTGACTTCCCTTCCTTTAAATAGAAGGGAACAAGGCCATCCAGCAAAGAAAATACTTTATCAGTGAACTCCTGGGCTATAGGGGCCCTCATCACATAGTTTTGAACCTTTTTATTATTGCCGGTAAGTTTTTTTAGGCTTTGAACATAAAAGGGATTAGGCAAAAACCTCATGTCGAATACTATATCTGCATCTAGGGGAATCCCCCTTTTGTAGCCGAAGGATTGAACAGTAATAGTAAAACCAGTTGCCTCCTTCGATGCAAGCACATTTCTTAATTCTTCATGGAATTGGGCAACCTTCATATTTGAGGTGTCGATAATGTAGTCGGCTGATTTTCTTATATCATGTAGACGTTGCCTTTCTTCCCTAATTCCGTCCTGTATACCCCCACCGGAGAGGGAAAGAGGGTGAACCCGCCGTGTTTCCTTATATCTACGTATCAATACGCTATCTGAGGCCTCAAGAAACAATACCTTGTAGTTAGCCCCTGCTTTCTCCAAATCCTCCAAGCCATTTTTAAGGTCGTCGAAAAATTCACCACCCCTTATATCTATTCCGAAAGCGGCTTTTTGCATTTGTATATTACCCTGTGCGACCAGTTGCATAAAATCACTTATTAATGCAGGAGGAAGATTATCTATACAGTAATAAGCCAAATCTTCAAGGCAATTCATAGCCTGGGTCTTTCCTGATCCTGATAAGCCTGTTACAATTATTAAATCCACAGCTAAATCTCCTTTAAATTATCAATTCTTTCAGGGTCTACACCCGCCTCTAAAGCCCGTTTAAGCCCCGGGATAAAAGTCCCGACCCTTATTGGGGTATGGGCATCGCTGCTAATGATAAATCTAACGTCTGTTGCTGACAAGCCTCTTAATTCTTCGCTAGTAGGGGCCTTGTGCCATGTACTGATTTCCATCATAGTCCCAGTCTCCTGGCAGGCCCTGGCAATAGGCAAAAGGTCAAATGGTCCCTTATCCCCCGGATGTGTCAAAACTTTTATCTTGTTTGTGTAAATAGCCTTAATAACAAGTTCGGTATTGTAGGCTCTCAACTTTTTCCCAACTTTAATCTTTTGGTAGGCCAGGTTTTGTAAGTGCAGCCTTGTAGCCCGGATAGGCTTTTCGCCTAAAATACCATAATGATAGCCCGCAAGAATATAATCAAGTAACCTGCTTTCCTGGTGAGTTACATCCAGCTTTCCCGAAGGATTAATTATGTTTGCCTCAATTCCCAGCAGTATTTCAATTTGAGGATATAGGTTTTTCAATCCTTCGATTTCAGCCTGCATCAATCTGATATTTTTCCTTTTCACTCCATAAAATATATGGCCGGGCCCATGATCAGCAATTCCTACAGTTGATAAGCCCTTTGATATTGCTACTTTCACATTATCTTCTATCGAACCCTTGCCATGAGAAAAAGTTGTGTGGGTGTGGATATCATAGACCATCCGATATTTTTTTATATCCTCATCATATTTGCCCATCTTAAATTCCTATCTCCCAATTTCTCGCCCCTTCATTCACCTATTTTGCCAGTCCTTCATAACCTATTTTGCCAATCCTTCATTCACCTATTTTGCCACCCTGCATCAATTACAATCCTGACCGAT
>CAZMMB010000022.1:0-8378 GCA_964567325.1 uncultured Oscillospiraceae bacterium | reverse complement strand
TTTTAATCCTGTTATTCTGCAATCCCTAAGCCTCTGCTCCGTCTACCTTGTCCTGGATTGCCACCCTGCATCAATTACAATCCTGACCGATTTTTAATCCTGTTATTCTGCAATCCCTAAGCCTCTGCTCCGTCTACCTTGTCCTGTATTGCTATCCTGCTGCAATTATTCTTGTTCACTAGCATTCTAATCCTTATTAGCCTTAGCGGGGCTCTGGTCTTTCCCCCTGTGGTTTCCTAGTCTCCTATGATCCTTACTTCCGGCTTTAGTTTTACTCCAGACATCTCATACACCCTGGACTGAACTATTTCCATAAGCCTAATAATTTCAGTGGCTGTTGCCCCGCCCGTATTTACTAAAAAACCTGCATGAAGTTCAGATACCATAGCCCCACCTACCCTAGTTCCTTTTAATCCGGCTTTTTCAATCAAAGTTCCCGCATAATTCCCTTCTGGTCTTTTGAAAAAACTACCAACACTCGGAAGGTCTAATGGCTGTTTTTCCCCCCTTCTATGCTTGAATTCCAACATTTTTGATAGAATCCCTTCTTTGTCTCCATAATCTAATTTTAATGTCACGGATAAGATTATGCCCTTATCCTCCATAAGCCTGCTTTTCCTGTAACCATAGGCCATCTCCTCAACAGATAAGTTGCCTATCTCCTGCGTTTCGGTATTCAAAACCTGGACATTTTCCACAATGCCACTCATGTCACCGCCATATGCTCCTGCATTCATGTATGCGGCTCCTCCTATGCTACCAGGTATACCCGAGGCAAATTCAAAACCTTTCAATTCATTATTTAATGTAAACTGCGAAATATCTTTTAACAAAGCACCGGCCTTAGCCCTAATTCTATCCCCTTCTAACTCAATACTTGCTAAACTTTTTCCTAGCTTTATAATTATACCCGGATATCCACCATCTTTAACCAGAATATTACTTCCATTTCCCATTATATAGAATGGGATTTCGATTTCATTTACATACCTTATTATCTGCTTTAATTGTGCCATGTTGTTTGGTGACGCTAGAAGGGCCACTTTTCCCCCAGCTTTAAAAGATGTGTATTCTGCCATTGGCACATCTTTTTTCAACCAACTTCTATCCCCATCTTTCGATAAAGTCTCAATTATATAATCTATATTCAAAGTAGTTTCCTCCGCCAATTCATTAATACAATAATACTACCCAAGGGCCATAAAGGCAACTCACACTACGGCCAAGTTGGGCGAAGCCCATAATAAGCTGCCCCTTTCATTGGGCCCTGCCTTCCAGCTCTATAGTTTAGCCATAATCGGGAAAACAGGCATTTTGGCTAAACTGCTCCCCTTGCTTTTCCTTGTCCCCGCCTGCCAGCTCCAAATAGTTTAGCCATAATCAGGAAAACTGGCATTTTGGCTAAACTGCTCCCCTTGCTTTTCCCTAGCGCTTGCCGCATCGGTCAAAGTAGGAGCAGCCATTTTTTTACCTGGGCTGGTTGAGCCAGGAAAAGGATTTTGGTCAAATATGCGCGTGTAGTGTACCTGTTTTTGATATGTTGGTCAAATATGCGCATGCGGTGTTCTTTATTTTGGTTTTCTGGTCAAATAATGGCTTGTAGTGTACATTTTCGAGGTTTTTTCATCATCAATGTACACTGGATGCGCTTTTTTGACCACAGCCGACAGTTCATGTACACTGGTCGCGCTTTTTTGACCACAGCTGACAGTTCATATACACTGGATGCGCTTTTTTGACCAAAGCCGTATCAGCCAAATAGTTAGCCATAATCGGGAAAACAGGCATTTTGGCTAAACTTTTCCCCTTGCTTTTCCCTGCCTCCGCCTGCCAGCTCTAAATAGTTTAGCCATAATCAGGAAAACTGGCATTTTGGCTAAACTGCTCCCCTTGCTTTTCCCTGTATTTCTCCTAGGGATCTTTTAGCCCCCCCCCAGCTTTTCCACCAGCTGTTTGTATAAATATTAGTGAATCATGAATAAATATTAGTTTTTCTATTGCAAATCGCTATTGACAGTGCTATAATTCCCTTCGTAATCATTATTATATTCAATAGGAGGTAAGAATAATGTCTAAAGAAAAAGTTGTATTAGCATATTCAGGTGGTTTGGATACATCTGTAATAATGACCTGGCTAAAGGAACACTACGATAGTGATGTTATCGCTGTGTGTTGTAATGCAGGTCAAGAAGATGATTTTGATGCCATTGAAAAAAAAGCATATGACACAGGTGCTACAAAAGCCTATGTTTTAGATATAAGAGAGGAGTTTATTACCGATTATATCTGGCCTACCCTGAAAGCAGGATCCATTTACGAGGACGACTATCTGCTTGGGACTTCTATGGCTAGGCCACTGATGGCTAAAAAATTAGTGGAAATCGCTGAAAGTGAAGGGGCCTACTACATAGCACATGGATGCACAGGTAAAGGAAACGATCAGGTACGTTTCGAGGCAACAATTAAAGCCCTGAGCCCAGCGATTAAAATTATTGCTCCATGGAGAATATGGGACTTAGAGTCTCGAGAGGATTGCATTGCCTATGCCAAATCACATAAGATCCCTATTGACCAAACAGAAGAAGATATATATAGCAGAGACCAAAATATCTGGCACATAAGCCATGAAGGCGGCAATTTGGAAAATCCTTGGAACCAGCACGATGATGACATCTTAAAGATGAGTGTCACCTCGGAAAACGCCCCTGATAAACCCACCTATGTGGAAATAGACTTTGAGAAAGGTATTCCTACTGCTGTTGATGGCGAAAAATTAGGACCTATCGAACTATTGACAAAACTCAACAAGCTAGCTGGTAGCAATGGTGTAGGTACCATAGACATAATTGAGAACCGGCTAGTAGGCATGAAATCAAGGGGTGTCTATGAAACACCTGGAGGTACAGTTTTATATAAGGCCCACTCGGCATTAGAAAAATTGGTCCTTGACCGAGATACCATGGCCTATAAAAATATAGTAGCTCAGAAATATTCTCAACTTGTCTATGATGGCCTTTGGTTCACACCCCTCAGAGAGGCTATTGATGCCTTTGTAGATTCTACCCAGGAAGATCTAACAGGGACCGTGAAAATTAAATTGTTCAAGGGTAACGCCATAGCTGTGGCTTCCAAATCAAAATATTCCCTGTATAGTGAGGAGTTTGCCACCTTTAGTAAGGACGAAGTCTATAATCAGAAGGATTCTGAGGGCTTTATAAATCTATTTGCTTTACCATTAAAAATTAGGGCAATACACAAACAGAACTTAGAGGGAGGTATCGATACTCATGAAAGTCTGGAAAGGAAGGTTCTCAAAGGAGGCGAATTCATCCGCTGATGAATTCAATGCATCAATAGAAATAGATCAGAGACTTTACAAGCAGGACATAGAAGGTAGCCTTGCCCATGCCCTCATGCTGGGCAGGCAGGGCATAATTTCAATAGATGAATCGAAAGAAATTGTAGATTCCCTTCAGGAATTACTAGGGGAAATTGAAGATGGGAAAGTGGAATTTTCTGTAGAATCAGAGGATATCCATATGAATATAGAAAGCCTACTCACCGAGCGCATAGGCGAGCCGGGAAAAAAGCTCCATACAGGAAGAAGTAGAAACGATCAGGTAGCTACAGATTTACGCCTTTATCAGAAAGCAGTGATAGGCGAAATTTCCAAGCTCTTGTTATCTTTAATAAATGAACTCAACCGGCTTTCCGAAAACCACAAAGATACTATAATGCCCGGCTATACTCATCTACAAAGGGCTCAACCTGTGACATTTGCCCTTCATTTGGGCGCTTATGGGGAAATGTTTAAAAGAGACAAGGAGCGCTTTGAGGATTGCCTGAAACGGACTGATTATCTTCCACTAGGATCCGGTGCCCTAGCTGGCACTAACTATCCCATAGACAGGGAATTTGTAGCCAAGCAGTTAGGCTTTAACAAAATATGTGAAAACACCATGGATGCTGTCAGCGACAGAGACTTCGCTATAGAATTTATCGGTTGCTGTGCTATTGCCATGATGCATCTTTCACGTTTTTGCGAAGAATTGATACTTTGGGGATCCTCGGAATTTTCATTTATAGAAATGGATGACGCCTACAGCACGGGTAGCAGCATTATGCCTCAAAAGAAAAATCCAGATATGGCCGAGCTCATCCGTGGCAAAACAGGCCGGGTGTACGGCAATCTCTTCTCCCTACTCACCATAATGAAAGGGTTACCCCTGGCCTATAATAAGGATATGCAGGAGGACAAACCGCCTCTTTTCGATGCTGGGGATACATTGATGGATTGCCTGTCCATATTTATTCAACTTATTTCAACCATGGAAATAAAAAAGGATAATATGGAGAAGGCCGTTGATGAAGGCTTTATGAATGCAACAGATGCTGCAGATTATCTAGTAAAAAAGGGTCTGCCATTTAGGGATTGTCATGAAATAATAGGGAAAATGGTGCTTTACTGCATACATGAAAAAAAGAGATTGGATGACCTTTCTATAGAGGAATTTAAAGGATTTTCACCTTTGTTCCAGGAAGATATTTATAGGGTAATTGATGTTAGGAAGCGTGCAGTTAAAAGTAATGGGGAAGGGTAAGGGGAAGAATCATATGCTAATCTAGAGCAGTCAGTTGCATCATGACTTCCAGTTTGTTGAATACACCCCTCTCCATTATGTTATATATAGGCTGTGTATCCCCCTTTTTTAAGTATGTAATGATAGCTTGGTTATATTCCTCTTCACTAAGGTTCCAAAGAATTGGTGGCAGGCCATTTATTATTAACTGATATTGGGCAGCCATCCTGGCCATAGCCTGACAATGACTTGGATAAGGGTAAACCTCTATTATTCTATTATGCAGGTGTGCAGCCTTTTCAATAGGGTTGCAATTTTGTTCCTTTCCATGCAAGCAGGTAAAGAGTATCTCCATCTGTTGATTTATTTCTTTGAAATGGGGAGGATTATAATCAATCGTTCTCAGGACTGGATTGTTCTTACGGTACCCTTCATCTTGCCTCCAACTCAAGGTAGTGTAGAGTTTAAACATTGTTTTTTCACTTAAATAATTTTCTATTTCCGCCATATAAAAAACCAAATCAATGGCGGATTTGTATTTACTTACAATCTCATGATCTTTTATACCCACCTCTGCCAGCAAAGCCCCTTTCAGAATTTTGTCAACCTGGCTTCTGGTTAGTGTACTGCCATCCAGCTTAAGGGATGAGTATATCCAATCTATGTAGTTAATCTCTAATATTAAAAGGGATGCTTCTTTTCTGAAAGGTTTACGGTTGTCCAAGATTAATTTCTTCTTCTTTATTTCACGATACATTTGTATCTCCCCCTGCCGTTTACTAAAAATGTTTTTCAGTCCGAATCCCCTACCTAGTAGCGGTCATTGTCCTAGTTCTATTACTGTTTAGATTCCAAATACAGATTGTAGCAGTCAGAATTATAACCTTATTCTACCACGGAATTACAATAGTTGTTTACTCATTTGTATATTTTGATTATAATGATAGTATCTCTCGCCCAATCACACCGACGGGCAGTATTTGATGAAAACATGATTTAAACTAATATTTGAAAGCTAAGGAGAAATGCACGATGGAATGGATTTATGAAATTAACGTGGGTTCTGTTATTCTGAGATTAACTATGGCTGTTCTATTTGGCGGTATAATAGGATTAGAGAGAGGTACAAATAAACATCAGGCGGGACTGCGCACACATTTATTGGTCTGCTTGGGTGCCACACTGGCAATGATGACTAATTCATATGTCTTCGAATATGTTTCACATACTTCAGATCCTGGAAGACTTGGAGCCCAGGTTATAAGCGGAATTGGTTTTCTTGGGGTAGGTTTAATCCTTGTAACAAGCAGGAATAAAGTGAAGGGATTAACTACGGCAGCAGGGCTTTGGGCCTCAGCTTGCATAGGTTTAGCCCTAGGCGTAGGCTTTTATTCCGGCGCAATTGTGGCAGGCAGCCTCGTGTTCATTGCCCTAGCCCTATTCCCCAGGGTTGAGGTCTATTTTTACAATCGCTCAAGAATCATGAATATCTTCATTGAGCTAGATTCCATGACTAGTGCTAGGGAATTTCTTTCAACCGTAAGATCTCACGGATTCACAATCATGGAAACCCATATAAATAAATCGGATGCTGTCGTCGCTGAGGGTTACAGTTTAGACATCTCTATAAGAATCCCTAAACTAACCACCCATGATGAAGTCGTGGAGCTCCTGTCCACCTTCACAGGCGTCTTTCTCGTAGAGGAATTTGGATAATTAAGGATCTATCCGGTTAAACCGGATAGACCATATTTTCTTCATCGAGAAGATCTTGATCCAACTGATATCTTTTAGCATTTCTATATCTAAAGAAATCAATGGATGGCTTTGGGAACATTGCTCTAGTAAGCACATCCTCATCTTGCTCCACATATTGAGCTATTTCTTTTTTAATAGTTTCCAGCTCTGGCTTAATTAAATCTGCCGGCCTACATGTAATCTGTTCCTCGTCCTTTATAATCTTCTTAACAATATCTTCCTTAATCGGAACAGTGGTTTTTCCATACATACCTTTTACCAACTGCTTAACTTCTTTAGGTACCATTTTGTAGCGTTCGCCTGTAACTACATTCAACACCGCCTGGGTACCCACTATTTGACTGGTTGGAGTTACCAGGGGTGGATAACCCAAGTCCTCCCTTACCCGCGGAACTTCATTCAATACCTCTTCGAATTTATTCATTGCATTTTGTTGCTTCAGCTGTGAAACAAGGTTTGATAACATTCCCCCAGGAACCTGATATTTCAAGGTATTGATATCTACTCCCATAAGTTTGGGATCCAAAAGTCCCTCCGCAATATATTTTTCACGTATAGGTCTAAAGTATTCTGCTATTTCGTTAAGTGCATCCATATCCATGCCCGAATCCCACTCTGTTCCCGAAAAAGCTTTCACCATAGGTTCTGTAGATGGCTGCGATGTACCTTCACCAAATGGAGAGATTGCAGTGTCAATGATATCGGCTCCAGCCTCAACCCCCTTCATAAGGGCCATGCTTCCCATACCACTAGTTGCATGAGTATGGATTTCTATTGGTAGCTTAACCCTAGCCTTGATTACTTTCACCAAATCGAAGGTATTGTAGGGATCTAATAGACCTGCCATGTCTTTAATACAGATAGAATCTGCACCCATTTCTGCGAATTCCTTAGCTAAATCTGCAAACACTTCATTGGTATGAACAGGGCTTATCGTGTAAGACATAGCTGCCTGAGCGTGGGCCCCTTCTTTCTTCACAGTTTCAACTGCCTTCATCAAATTTCTAGGATCATTTAAGGCATCAAATATCCTGATTATATCTATCCCATTAGCTATACTCTTTTTAACAAATTCCTCTACGACATCATCCGCATAATGCTTATAACCTAAGAGATTCTGACCCCTTAGCAGCATTTGCAAATTCGTTTTCTTTATATTTTTACGTATGGTTCTCAGTCTTTCCCATGGGTCCTCGTTAAGAAAACGTAGACAGGCATCAAAAGTTGCCCCTCCCCAAACCTCCAATGCATGATAGCCTGCATTGTCCATAGTCTCCAAAATAGGGACCATCTCCTCTGTTTTCATCCTCGTTGCTATGAGTGACTGGTGACCATCCCGGAGTGCCGTTTCAGTGATTTTTACCTTGCTCAAATGCTTACCTCCTGTTTATAATAAAAATTAATTAATTCATAATCAGTAAAATATCTTTTACCCAAAGTTATAATGGCCAAACAAATAATAGATAGAAAGACCCCTACTATTATAGTAATTACCATGCCTTTATACAAGGGAAATCTTAAGCATACCTTTTTTGTTGTTTTTAAGCCCTTAAAAAACATCCCATAAAATTGAACCTTTGGAATACTTCCAGATAATACTGGTAATTCGCCACTTAAGCCTCCACGACAATCCCGGCAAATTCCTTTTATAAATACTATAAACGCATTTTAACCATTTCCAAATCCTCCAGAAAATATTTCCCTAGGTTGGGCCTTCTCCTTACAGCCAAAGGATGATAGGAAATCAAAGCCCTATAGCCCATTACATGATGGGTTTTCCCCCTTAAATCCTTTACATGGGCATCTTTGTCCCCCAAAATAGTTTGTACCACCACATCCCCTAAATAAAGAACTAGCTTTGGATTAATCTCCGCAATCTGCCTAATAAGAAAAGGCAAGCTAAAAGATCTTGCTCGGTCTTTATCATAGCTTCTCAGGGGTCGACATTTAAGTAAATATGTTAGGTAAACATCTTCGGCCGGTATCCCTACCCTGTGTAAGCCTGTCTGCAGGGTCTGCCTGGTGCCACACACATATTCC
>CAZMMB010000021.1:10578-12315 GCA_964567325.1 uncultured Oscillospiraceae bacterium | reverse complement strand
TAGGCTACCTATAAATCAATTTATTATTTTCATCTCGGCTTCTATAAAGCTAACTACAAACTGTTGCACTAGCACAATCTTTTTAGTATGATTAGTTTTATTATCGGTGTATATAATACTTTATACTTTGTTTATAAAACTAAAAGGAGGCATACCACTTGACGAAGACTATTGCGATTATCGGTGCCGGCCCAGGAGGCTATGTGGCGGCAATCAAAGGAGCCCAACTTGGCGCAAATATTGTACTAATTGAGAATAGAGATGTGGGGGGAACATGTTTAAACAGGGGGTGCATCCCAACTAAAACTTTCTTTAAAACTGCGGAACTAATGTCCGACCTTAGAAGGGCCTCGGAATTTGGAATCACTGTAAATGATTTTGCGACTGATGGAAAGGCCCTTCAAGCAAGAAAAAATAATGCTGTGAAGACCTTGGTTGAAGGCATTGAAAGATTGATATCATCATACAAGAACATTGACTTGCTAAGAGGGACAGCCTCTATAATAGATAAGAACACAGTTAGGATTTCATTAAAAAAGGGCGAAACAAGAGAAATTTCTGTAGACAATATTGTAATCGCCACAGGATCAAAGCCACAGATGACTGAGACTAAGGGCGTTGACTTAGAAGGAGTCATTACTTCTGATGAATTATTAGAAATGGATGAAATCCCAGAAACCCTAATTGTGGTAGGCGGTGGCGTTATCGGCTTGGAGTTTGCAAGTATTTACAAAGAACTCGGCTCCCATGTTATTCTTCTCGCTTCAAGAATCCTGAAGGATGCGGACAAAGAAATTTCTAAAAGACTTGTCCCCATGCTTAAGAAACAAGGTATAGAAACTTATATTGATATAAGGGCTAAGGAAATTACGAGGAAAGGTGGTAAACTCAAAGTATTGGCCCGATATAAGAACAAGGATGAAGAGGTTGAGGTTGTTGGTAATAAAGTGCTTATTGCATCGGGAAGGGGTCCAATCCTAGATAACCTGAACCTGGATGATTTGTGCGTTGACTACAATGACAAGGGCATCGTTGTAAACAGTGACTTTGAAACAACCGTAAAAGGCGTCTATGCAATAGGGGATGTCAACGGTGGTATTCAGTTAGCCCATGTCGCATCTGCACAAGGGGAATATGTCATGGAAAAAATAATGGGCCTAAGCCCGGATATTAACCTTTCCGTTTTCCCAAACTGTGTTTTCACCATGAACGAAGTAGCCCATGTTGGATATACTGAGGAGGAACTTAAGGAAAAAGACATAGCCTACAAAGCGAGCAAGTTTATGTTCGGGGCGAACGGCAAGGCTATTTCTATGGGTCAGGGGGAAGGGTTTATAAAGGTGCTTGCAGGATTAGAAGATAAAAGAATTCTCGGGGTACACATACTTGGTCCTCATGCCAACAATCTAATTTCCGAAGGGGCATTGGCAATTGCAAACAGCCTTGATATCCACAGTGTAATGAGGACGATACATGCCCACCCAACTCTTTCCGAGGCCTTTTATGAAGCTATTAATGGTATAGAAAATCAAGCTATTCATATAGCCCCGCCCAGGAAAAGAAAAAGATAATAATTAAAGACAATACCATCAAGTTAATCTTCTCGTGTAATCTGCCTGCTAATGGCAGATTACACAATCATAGACCCCAAATGATATTTTGACTTGAAATCATTAAACCGAACATATACAAATCGTACAAATGCCTATCAAAATCCAAATCCCCTCGTTCAATTCG
>CAZMMB010000021.1:0-10478 GCA_964567325.1 uncultured Oscillospiraceae bacterium | reverse complement strand
AGAAATTGAAAAATGGTTAACCCTCGAAGCTGCGCCAAGTTTGAGTAAATAAACCATTCTAGATGTAAAGCTACTAAATGGTTTATATTTGCTTGAATTATAAACCATTTCTCATCAAAAATAATAATGCAAATGAATTCATAAACCATAATTTAATCTCCGTTATTTAATGGTTTATATTATCTTGATTTATAAGCTTTTTTCTAGATTATCTCGTTAAATGGTTTATATCTAGACCTTTCCAACATCAATTCATTTTTTGTTCTGCGGGTGGCTGATGGACCCCCTTGTGGCAACATATGATCTGACAAGTATCACAAAAAGGATTACGTAAAAATACCTTAATCCAAATTCCCTCGTTCAATTCGAGAAATTGAAAAATGGTTAACCCTCGAAGCTGCGCCAAGTTTGAGTAAATAAACCTTAAATCCACCTAAATCTATAGATGTATTTAAAGTAAATTTTCATATTTTTGTTTTCCATATAGAACCCGCATGATAATAACTTTATCCTTTTCGTTGATAATTATATTGTGTTTTATTTAATTGAGGAATTTTATCTCATTTTTCTATACCTTTATTATTAACTACTTATTTTATGCAACAGGGTTACGGCTTCGATATGCTTTGTGAAGGGGAAGTTATCATAGGCCTTTAAAGTTTTTACCTTATAGTCAAAGAGCCTCGCGGTTGAAAGGTTTTCCGCCAAGCTTTTCGGATTGCAAGAAATGTAGACCATTTCATTGACCCCATAGGCCAGTATCTTTTCTAATGCCTTAGGGGCAACCCCTGCCCTGGGTGGGTCAAAGAAGATAAGGTCAGGTTTTTCTGTCAAATCATTCAGTACCTTAAGTACATCCCCGGCAATAAAGCTGCAGTTGTCCAATCCATTGTCCTTAGCGTTTTCAATAGCAGATTTCACCGCATCCTCTACTATTTCCACCCCGATTACCTTTTTTGCTCTAAGGGCAGCCGCCTGGGCTATTGTCCCTGTTCCGGAATATAGGTCATAAAGGGTTTTCCCCTCCAACTTTTCCACCAAAGATATGGCTTCAGTATAGAGCCTTTCTGCCCCATCCACATTTGTTTGAAAAAATGAAAAGGCGCTGACACGAAATCTAAGTCCCATCAGCTCTTCAAGGTAATAGTCCCTACCTCGCAAAATATTCAGTTTATCGCAGATTACCGCATCAGCGAGATTATCATTTTCTGTATGAAGAATTCCCACCACAGTCCCCCCAAGCTGCAAATTATCGATGGCATCCACATATTCATCTGTATCGAACTTTCCCTGGGTGCTGGTAACTATGTTAACCAGAAGTTCTCCTGTTCTATGGCCCTTTCGTATGATAAGGTGACGCAAAAGGCCTTCTCGTGATTTTTTATGGTAATAGGAATAAGCCTTATCCCTGCAAAATTTCAATGTGGCTTTAAGTATCAAGTTGAAATCTTCATCGACAAGTTGGCAGCTGTCAGTTGTAAAAACTGAAAAATAATGGCCTGCTTTATGCAGACCCAGGGTTAAATCCCCATCCTTCACCTCATCTCCAAAGCTATATTCCATTTTATTTCTGTAAGAATATCGCTGGGGACTACCCTCTATACCTAAAAAATTTTCAACTTCTACCTGATTGTTGGCAAAATGTCTTAAAAGATCTTTTGCCTTCAAGATAAGTTGCTCCTCATAGGGGATTTCCTGATAAATACAGCCCCCACAATCTTCCCTATGAACACATGGATTCATTTAGCTCTCCTTAATTCATCCAGCCTGGTAAGGTCATAAAATGTTTCCTGATAAACATAGTTAAGCCAGTTAGCAAAAAACAGATTCGCATGCCCTCGCCAGCGGACCATTATATCTTTTTGCGGATCATCATCAACAAAATAATTAAAAGGAACCTGTATATCTAAACCCTTCTTCAAGTCCCTCTCATACTCCAGCCTTAAAGTCTCCCTGTCATATTCTGCATGGCCTTGAACAAAAATTAATCTATTATCCTCTGTTGCAATTATATGGGGCCCTGCCACTTCTGATTCCGCCAATATCTTTAAGTCGCCAACTTTATTGATTTCCTCCCTACCGACTTGGGTATGCCGGCTATGTGGTGCATAGAAAATCTCATCAAATCCTCTCATGATTTCAGATTTTCTTGATTTCAACACATGAGGATAAACTCCGAACAGTTTTTCCGCTAGTACATATTTGTCAATACCATAGTGGTGGTAGAGAGCCGCTTGTGCCCCCCAGCAGATATGTAGCACACTGAAAACATTGTCAAGGCTATATTCCATTATCTCTGTCAGCTCTTTCCAATAATCTACCTGATCATAGGGTAAAAACTCTACGGGTGCCCCGGTTATTATCATGCCGTCATAACGCTGATTACGTATTCCCTCAAAGGTATCATAGAAATTTTCCAAGTGCTCTTTCCTTGTATTCTTTGATTCGTGGGAATCCATGGTCAGTAGCTTCAGGTTTACCTGAAGGGGTGTGTTGGCCAAGAGCCTTATCAATTGGGTTTCAGTAACTTCTTTTGTAGGCATTAGGTTTACAATAGCAATTTCAAGGGGCCTTATATCCTGAGATTGGGCCCTCAGTTCGTTCATGACAAACACATTCTCTTCTTTTAATATATTAAAGGCCGGCAGACCTTTTGGAACTATTATGGGCATAGTATTTTATCTCCTTTTACAATTAATTCTCTAGAATCTTCCGTATCTATAGAAAAATTCCCTCTTATATTCACAGAACCTATCTTCTTCTATGGCAGTCCTTATTTTCTCCATAAGTTTAATTAAAAAATACAAGTTATGATTTGTCAATAGCATAGATGATAGTATTTCATTTGCCTTGAATAGATGGCGCAAATATGCTTTCGTATAGTTGCTACAGGTGTAGCACCCACAGTCAGAATCTAATGGTGTAAAATCTCTTTCGTATTGGGCGTTTTTAATCGACACCCTACCTGCGGAGGTCATTGCCATACCATTTCGGGCAATCCTGGTTGGCAGTACGCAGTCGAACATGTCGACCCCTCTTTCTACCCCCTCGAAGAGGCAATCTGGACTTCCCACCCCCATTAAATATCTGGCCTTGTCCTTGGGCAGGTAGTCAATGGAACTATCCAGCATTTCATACATCAACTCCTTTGGTTCACCGACGGAAAGGCCTCCGATAGCATAACCTGGAAGGTCTAGATCTACGATTTCCTGGGCGCTCTGCCTCCGCAAATCCCCATACATCCCTCCTTGCATAATTCCAAAAAGAGACTGGTTTTCAGTATTCTTATGGGCTTTTTTACATCGTGCCAACCACCTGCTAGTCCTTTCCATAGATTCTTTGGCATAAGACTTATCAGCTGGATAAGGGGTACACTCATCGAAAGCCATAATAATATCCGATCCCAGGGCATTTTGAACCTGAATAGATTTTTCCGGGCTGAAGAAATGGCTAGAGCCATCTATATGAGACCTGAAAGTTACCCCCTCTTCTGTGATTTTTCTCATATCCCCAAGGCTGAATACCTGAAATCCTCCACTGTCTGTAAGTATGGCCTTATCCCAGTTCATAAACTTATGAAGACCACCTGCCTCCTTTACAATTTCTTGGCCGGGGCGCAAATACAGGTGGTAGGTGTTGGACAAAATTATAGATGCTCCAAGGTCTTCCACCTGGTCTGGCCGCATAGCTTTAACCGTAGCTGCCGTTCCCACAGGCATGAAGACAGGAGTTTCTATGCTACCATGGGGCGTGTTCAGTCGACCCCTTCTAGCCTTAGTCTGATTGCATGTTTTTTTTAAGCTGAAATTAACTGCGTCCATCTCTATCCTTTCATTTGCGGTACAATCTACCTGCATTATAGTATAAGCATTGCATCTCCATAGCTGAAGAATCTATATTCCTTTCCAACCGCTATTTCATAGGCCCTCAACATTTCTTCCCTACCGTAAAAGGCTGAAACCAACATGAGAAGAGTGGATTTGGGAAGATGGAAATTTGTTATCTGCCCATCTACTGCTTTAAAGGAATATCCTGGATAGATGAAAATATCCGTGTCCCCGTAACCAGGCACAATCCTCCCCTTATCATCTGCCACACTTTCCAGGGTTCTTGTAGAAGTAGTGCCTACAGAAATTATTCTTCCCCCTTTAGCCCTAGTCTCATTAATTGTCGAGGCTGCTAGCTCATCAATTTTAAATTCTTCAAAGTGCATCTGATGGTCTTCGATATTTTCACATTTCACTGGCCGAAATGTTCCAATTCCAACATGGAGGGTGATACAAACTATTTTTACCCCCCTAGCCTTAAGCCTTTCCAGTATTTCATCGGTAAAATGGAGACCTGCTGTAGGGGCAGCCACCGAGCCTTCATTCCGGCAATAAACTGTTTGATATCTTTCCCTATCCCCTGGCACATTATCCCTAGTGATATAGGGTGGGAGGGGTACCTTACCCACCTTGTCCAAAACTTGATAGAAATCCCCCTGGTATTGAAAGTCAACCATCCGCGTACCATCGGCCCCATAGTCTATTATTTCTGCCTCCAGACAAGGAGAAGCAGAAAACACAACCTGGTCGCCAGCTTTCAGCCTCCTACCCGGCCTAACCATGGTTTCCCAAATATCATCAGCTTCCCTTTTTAGGAGTAAAAATTCAACCTCTGTCCCAGTTTTCTTCTTTTTACCCTTCAATCTGGCGGGGATTACCTTTGAATCATTTAGAACAAGGCAATCGCCGGGCTTAATATAGTCTACAATATCATAAAAGTGCCGGTGTTCAATAATGCCCGTCTCCCTATTTATCACCATTAGGCGGGAATCCTCTCTCTTTTCTGAAGGATATTGGGCTATCAAGTAAGGGGGAAGCGTGTATCCAAATTCATTTATATGCATCAATAAACCTCTATATCGGTGTAGTAAAAATTCAAAATATCCATGTAGGTCATCCCTCTTTTGGCCATCTCTATGGCACCGTCTTGAGCCATTCCAACCCCATGACCGTAGCCTAAACCACTCAAGATTAACTCGGGGCCCAGGGCAATGTCCTCCTGTCTGATTTGGGATTTTTGCCCTCCTCCAATTAAGTCCTCTACCTTGACTGTCCTCTTTCCTTCGCTTATTGATAAAGACCCTATTTCCTTCCTGGTCCTGATACCCTTTTCGGACACCAGATATATTTGCTCACTTGCGGAAGCCATTCTTTTTTTCTCCGAAGACAGGAGGGCTAGCAACAAATCCTCTGCTATTTCCCCACCATTTTCATAGGACTCACCTAGGGAAAAATGGGTAGAACGAACAAGGGATGGGCCAAGAAGGTCCCTAATTTTTGTTTTTTCCAACCTAACCTCCCTGTCCTCACCAGCTATTACAAGGGAAGCGACTGCCCCTGTGGCATATCTTTCCCCTATTCTAACAGAAACCACCCTTCCTGGATCCATATTTCCTTGAATAAGCTTCTGCCTCAAAGTGTCAAAGCTGATTACTGCCCTCCAAGGATATTCCGGACAATAGGGATCAGGCTTACCCTTTAGATGGTTGGCTGCAGACGACCAAACGTCTTCAGAATTTTGCGTGTGACCACCACTATTTTTGTAGTAGTAGGTCTCAACAGCTTTATCTTTGCAATATATTATTAAACCTGCAGTCTCATCCACAGCCTTGTTGGTACTTTCATATTCATACTTGTAGCCACCATAAACCTGGCAATGAGTACCCGCACATACATCGAAGCCGGAAGTAGAATGCCTAGTCATATTTAAAAGTCCATAGGTTCTCGCAGTAATTGCCTGTGCTTTGAGCGCCTCAATTGGATTGGTCATCCCCATCTCCATATGTACCACCCCATAGAGGTATTCCTCAATATCCAGATAATTGATTACCGCTATTTTACCAGCTGTGTCCTCCTTTAGCATAAGCCCGCCACGGTAAGGTTGGCCATCGATAGATATGGTGATCTGTTCTGGGTCATATGGCTTCAGGCATCCTCCTGTACCAATATCCGCTGATAATAATACCCCTTTTTTATCCCGCACTTCCATATGGCCATGGGATATAGTTACCAATAGACTTTTGTAAGCGGGAAGGGGAAGGGTCTCCTGGAAGCCGTCCTTATCAGACACCCTGCCCAAGATAAAACCTGAATCCGATGAAAGCTCACACTGTTCAACTGCTGTTGCCCCATGCTTTAGTCCAACTTTTATATATTTTGGACCCTGGTAGCCGGCCACTTCTAATGGTTGAAAAGCAATGATAAATATCCCTGTTACGAGCAGGACAAGCTTAAATATGTTTGCATAAAATCTTGGTCTCATAAGTAACTGCCTCCTTAAGTTTCGTCGATGCTTACCTGGTCATTTTCTGGGAAATCCAGCCCTAAATGCCTGTAAGCTTCCCTAGAAACCATCCTGCCTTTCTGGGTCCTATGAAGAAATCCTGCCTGCATCAAATAGGGTTCATATACGTCTTCTATGGTTACTTTTTCCTCTCCAATAGATGCGGCAATAGTATCTATCCCCACCGGCCCACCTTGAAAACGCTGTATTATTATTGATAGAATCTCTCTATCCAAGCCCTCTAATCCCTTTTCATCTATCCCCAATGCATGAAGGGTTCTGTTGGTAATTTTCCTATCAATTGAGCCGTCCCCTTTCACTTGACAAAAATCCCTGACCCTTTTCAACAATCGGTTTGCAACCCTTGGGGTCCCCCTGGACCTCAAAGCTAGTTCTGTCAAGGAGGATTCATCAATATCTATTTTTAAAATATCCGCTGACCTCTGTATTATCTCTTTAAGTTCATCGGATGTATACATTTCAAATTTGCTTATAACTCCAAACCTGTCCCTTAAAGGGGCAGATAAGCTGCCAGCCCTTGTTGTTGCACCTATAAGGGTAAATCTGGCTAAATCCAACCGTATTGACCTAGCAGATGGGCCTTTACCTATTATTATATCCAAAGCGTAATCTTCCATGGCTGAATAAAGAACTTCCTCAACGGTCCTGTTTAGCCTATGAATTTCGTCGATGAAAAGGACATCGTTATCATTTAGGTTGGTAAGAATCGCAGCTAAATCCCCAGCTCTTTCTATTGCTGGTCCCGATGTTATCCTAAGTTCAACATCCATTTCATTGGCAATAATTCCTGCTAAAGTAGTTTTACCTAGTCCAGGGGGCCCATAGAAAAGGACATGGTCCAAAGGTTCCCCCCTCATCTTCGTCGCCTCAATGAATATCTTGAGATTATCGGTTACATTTTTTTGGCCAATATATTCCTCGAAGTGCTTAGGCCTTAAGGTCTTTTCCAGTTCTTCCTCAGCATCTATTAGCTTGCTTTCTATAACCCTTTCTTCATATTCCATCCCTATCTCCACCACCTACTTCACCGGCTTCCTGAGGGCAAGCCTAATATATTCTTCTACATTTAGTTCATGGCCTTCCACCGAGCCTACTGCACTGACAGCTTCGCTTCGACTGTAACCCAGGCCCATGAGGGCATTAACAGCTTCCGTTTTCGCCCCACCTGAAGGGGTTTCTTTGGTAAGGCTGGCCAAGTCTTCATAATCCCCTATTTTATCCTTTAACTCCAAAACAATCCTTTGGGCAGTTTTTTTACCAATACCGCTGGCCTGCATCAGGGTCTTGGGGTCATCACATACTATTGCCCTTTTTATATGATTTACAGCAATTGACGACAGGGCAGACATAGCCACTTTAGCCCCTACCCCATTAACGGTCCTAAGCAATTGAAAAAGTTCAAGGGACTCCTTGTCGTGAAAGCCATAAAGGCTCATATCGTCTTCCCTGACTATCATAACGGTGTAGACCACTATTAGCTCATCCTTATTCTTGCTATAAAGAGGGGAATTATCCGGCACGAAAACTTTGTAGCCTATACCACCGGCTTCAACTGCGATTCCTCCATCAAAAGTCATAGCTACATTACCTTTTATGTAATGGATCATTCCTTTTTAATCTCCTCTTCTTATTTATAGTTCTCTATAATTTTTTGGGTACGTTTCAGGTAAGGGACGGAATGGCCGTGACAAATTGCAGCGGCTAAAGCATCAGCAGTATCATCCTGTTTTGGCATTTCGGATAAGTTTAGTATAGCTTTAACCATGAATTGAATTTGTTTCTTATCAGCCCTTCCGTATCCTATTAAACCCTGCTTGATTTGCAGGGGCGTATATTCATATATATCAAGACCCGAATTGGCACAGGCCAATATTGCTACACCCCTAGCCTGTCCAACACTTATAGCTGTCTTTGCATTTTTATTAAAAAACAATTCTTCTATCGCAACTGCATCAGGCCTGAATTCATCGATAATCTCCATCAACCTACAATATATGTGTTTCAACCTATGAGGCATTTCCATATCCTTATCCGTAGTAATAGCTCCATAAACACAGGGGACAAAGCGGTTTCCTACCATGTCCACAAGTCCATAACCCATTATTGCAAAACCTGGATCTATACCCATAATTCGCATTATATTCCCCCCAATTGATAAGGTGATTATAACACAATAGCCTTTTCTATCCAAGTTACCTATGCTATACTGTAAACAAATTGAAATGTATTATTATACTTTACGCATGGAGGGTAACATGAGATACGCAAGACAGAATAAGATATTGGATATTATCAATTCTCATGAAGTAGAAACTCAAGACAATCTAGTAGCCCTTTTAAAAAAATCAGGCTACCAGGCAACTCAGGCTACTGTATCCAGAGATATTAAGGACCTTCAGCTAATCAAGAGTCTGACACCATCCGGCCGCTACAAATACACTGTGGGATCCCAGGCAGAACAACTGCCTTCTGAACGATTCGTAACCATTTTTAGAGAAACTATTAAAGCTGTTGACTATTCAGGAAACATAATCGTGGTCAAAACACTTTCAGGCTGTGCCAATGCAGCAGGAGAGGCCATAGATACCATGAATATGAACCATGTGGTTGGTTCTGTTGCAGGTGACAATACCCTTCTTCTAGTCATAGATGACCCTTCCAATGTTCCTGAACTGGTAAAGAAATTTCATGATATTCTAAAGTAACTTTTCAGAGGTTCTCATGCTAAAAAACATTACAATAAAAGATTTTGCAATTATAGATAATATCAATCTGGACCTTCATGATGGCCTTCACGTGTTAACGGGGGAAACTGGAGCAGGCAAGTCAATTATTATTGAAGCAATCAGCATGGCTTTAGGTGGCAGGGCCGATACTAGTTATGTCCGCACTGGCAAGCCTAAAGCTGTGATTGAGATTACCATAGATTCCATAAGACCTGAAGTAAAAGAAATGCTTTTGGAAAACGGCCTTGAAGACGATGATAATTTATTTATCGCCAGAGAAATTTCTTCAGAAGGAAAAAGTATCTGCCGGGTTAACGGTAGTCTGGTATCCTTAACTTATCTCAGCAATCTATGCAAAAAAATCGCTGATATTCACGGTCAATATGACCATCAGTCTTTATTGGATGTTTCGTCCCACCTTCGTTTTGTAGACTCCTACCACAGCTCATCAATTGAACCGGTCAAAGACGAGGTTTCCAGACTATACAAAGAATATTCAAATCTCAAGGGAAAGATTAAGTCTATCTCAAAGTCTAGGGCGGAAAATCAGAGAAAACACGATTTCATGAGATTCGAAATTTCGGAAATCAACCAGGCCAGACTTGTCCTTGGGGAAGATGATGCTCTTGATGAACAGCTTCTTCTTTTAAAAAACAGCGAAACCCTTTACTCTACACTCTCTGAGGTCTATGAACTTCTCTATGGTTCTTCTTCCTCTTTGGATGGATTGAGTAAAAGC
This sequence comes from uncultured Oscillospiraceae bacterium, assembly GCA_964567325.1. Classification (GTDB taxonomy): domain Bacteria; phylum Bacillota; class Clostridia; order Peptostreptococcales; family Anaerovoracaceae; genus UBA1426. Next base: position 662 of record CAZMMB010000021.1, on the reverse strand, counting down.
ACTATTCTTCTCAATCAAATTAAAAATTTCTCAAGTGAATACGAGGCCTTAGCAGAAATAGTTTCGGATTGTTTTTATAAATTAGAGGATGTACAAGCTGAGCTTAGAAGAGTAAGGGATTCAATAGTTTTTTCTGAAGAGGCCATAAATGAAAGCCAGGAACGAATAGATTTAATTGACCGCTTAAAGAAAAAATATGGGGCCACAATTGAAAAAATTCTGGAATACAGGGAAGAGATTAATAAAAAACTGGACGAAATTGATAATTGGGACACCACATTAGAAAATTTGACCGGTGAACTTCAATCGTGCGAAAGCCAGCTAATCAGTTATTGCGATGAATTGACTTCCTTAAGGCATAAGGCAGCTAAAGAAATGGAAAAAGACATGGCAAGGGAACTTAAGGACCTTAATTTCAAAGATAGCTCACTTATCGTTTCCATAAGACCATTGCCTGACCAGAATGGATCTAAATACACCGACCAGGGATGTGACCAGGTGGAATTTCTCATGGTTACCAATAAGGGAGAAAAACCAAAACCCCTAAACAAAATTGCATCTGGTGGAGAAATTTCTAGAATTATGCTAGCCTTTAAGGCAATCTTAGGCAATTTCGACAATATACCAACCCTCATTTTCGATGAAATTGATAGCGGTATTAG
>CAZMMB010000020.1:0-12507 GCA_964567325.1 uncultured Oscillospiraceae bacterium | reverse complement strand
CTGTCATACTGCTGTGTTACAATAACAATAGGAATCAAAAGGTAATAGTTTTATTAAATGATGGCCAGTTTTTGCTAAACAGACAGGTCGAGCCTGGATAAAGGGCCAACAAAAAGGGGTGTATGTAAAATGAACAAAATCAACAAGTGGATAAAAATAACTACCTTATTAATATCTCTCACCATACTATTATTTTTTTCAATTTTCTTGGATCCTATGGCTTTTGCCAATAATAGTTCTTTGAAGCTAATTATTGATGGAAAAGATGTCACATCAACTGCTGTTCCCATTATACAAAACTCAAGGACCCTAGTACCCTTAAGGATTGTAGCAGAAGAATTGGGAGCCCAAGTGTTATGGGATGGAAAAGACAGAACAGTCCTGATAGAAAAAGATAATGACTCTATAAAATTAAAAATTGATAGCAGGATAATACAGGCTAACAAGGGTGGAAAACATACTTTCCTCAGCGATGTGGAACCGGTTATAATAAATTCACTAACCTATGTTCCCCTAAGGCTAGTAGGAAATATGCTAGGGATTAGTGTTGATTGGACAGAAAGCAAAAGGCTAGTAACTGTGGATTCCAGTAAATCATCGCCCTTCGAACCTTTTTATAAGACAAGGGTATCTGGTATTTCCCAAGGGCAATCAATAACGGACAAAACTACATTAAAAATCTCTCCGTCGGTAGAAGAACTGAAAAACGCAAGGGAAATAAAATTCATATTGTTAGACCCAGATACATATAAAGGTGATGTCATTGCAAGGGGCAGTCAATTGGATGGGCGGTATTCCTGGATTCCAAATCTAGACCATAAGGGTGAGAAAATTCTAATTGCCGCAATATATAATAGTAGTGGCAAATTTATCGCAGGTGATGCCGTCCAGGTAAGGGTAAATGTGGAACCCAAGGTTTCTATTAAAGGTGTCACACAGGATCAAACCATCAGTGGCAACATATCCCTCGAGGCTGATTTGAACTTCCTGGCATCTTATATTAAATATGAAATACAAAACCTTAGCAAAGGAACGACCACATTGACATCAGAGTTGGATCCATACGGCCCTTATAAATGGTCACCTCAAATTAAAGACAATGGCAATGTTAGTTTTAGAATAATCGCCTATGATGAAAAAGGTAAATCCTATACAAGCGACATAGTCTCCGCAAGTGTGCAAGCCGAAAGGCAGCTGTCATTGCTAGGTGTGAGTAAAGGCCAAACCATTAACAAGGCCGTAAATCTGTTAGCATCGAGAAACTTCGATGTTTCCGAAACAGAATATGTTCTGAAAGACAGGGCTACTGGTAAGGAGACTTCTATAGCAAAGATACCCTGGGGTAGCTATGAATGGTTTCCAGGTCCAGAACTATCAGGAGATAAAGATGTTTTTGTCAGGGTTAAAGATGGGTCGGGCAAAATCTACTAAAGCCCCGGCATAAACGTCAAGTTACCTGGTAAAGCTACGATTTTAATAAAAGGAATTGGTCCAAAGCAAGTTTTAACCGGTTCAGTTAAGTTAAAGGTAACAAGCAATGTCAAACTTGACAGCGTCAATTATGTAGTGACAAACCAAAGCACAGGGGGCAAGAAAACCATTGCTTCAAAACAAAATCCGTCCATCGAATATGCTTACAGCCCCGATGGCAGTGGCAACTATCAAATACAAGCGGAAGGATTTTACGGCGGCACCAAGGTCCTAAGTGAACAAATACCATTTAAGGTATACCTAGGTAAAACCTATGGGGCAAAGGCTATTGTTGAAAAGAGCCAGTTTATGGGGCTGGCATCAGGGCTTGCTAAAAAATCTTGGGAAACTACCGGAATGTCTGCAGCATTGCAAACTGCCCAGGCAATATTAGAGACGGGATGGGGGCAAAGTGTACCTGTTGACAAGTATTCAGGGAAGTTTTCTAACAACCTTTTTGGAATAAAGGGTAGTGCTTCTGCAGGCTCCGTAATATCCAATACTTGGGAAGAGTATAATGGGACTACTTTTAGAATAGACGCTGAGTTTCGAGCCTACAACAGTATAAATGAAAGCTGGAATGACCATAAGAAATTGTTATTAGAAAAAGAAAGGTATGGGATATTCAGGGATGTTATGCACGACTCCACTTTGGGTGCCTGGGCAATAAAAAGGGCTGGTTATGCAACAGATTCCCAATATCCAATAAAGCTTATGAACTTGATTAAGCAATATGACTTACAAGAATTGGACAAAATCAGCTTATAGGGTGGTATTGCTTTCTCCCACCTACGAATACGGTCTAAGCTACTAGGCATCAATGCCTATGGCTTAGGCCTCAACCGGTGATATGAAAACGGCTACTTCTCCCTCATTTTTCAATAACTCATCTACAATCAAGGCCTCTGCCATTGCAATGCCTGTTGCTTTATTTACGACCAATAAAACAATCTCCTTTTCCGGCTGCAGCTCAAAATTTATAATAGGCAGCATTATTTTGCCATGTTCGCTTGTCCCTCTTCCATGCATAATAGTAGCATCGGAAACTCCAAAACTTCTTGCTATCTTAACCACATTTTCAGAATATCCTCGATTGACTGAGACCATTAGACAGTTTTGAAGCATACCAAATCCATCCTGCATCGAAAAGTCCCCAAGGTCGATTTCGTCTTCCTCTAAAACCACAACCTTCCTGCGTTTAAAGGCAAAACCCAATACCATTATGGAAAAAACCGGAGCCATGGCAACCATAGCAATCACTCCAAAGCCATCTACCAAAACATTAGCACTGTCTATCATTGTAGCAGCTCCTTGGGCAAACGCCAAAACAAAAGTCGCTGTCATAGGCCCTGAAGCTACTCCACCGGCATCATAAGCAATTCCAACAAAAACAGGATCAACCTTATAAGATAGCAGGGCTGCAAAAGCGAAACCCGGCAATAAGAAAAACCACAACTTTATTTCAGGTACAATAATCCTAACCATAGAAAGAGCTATGGCTATGGCCACTCCTATAGAAAGGGTCGCTCTAATTAGTTTGATGGGAATATGACCTCCCGTCACTTCTTCGATTTGTGATCCCAAAACATGTACGGCAGGCTCCACAAGGACTACTATCATACCCAATAGAAAACCTGTACCGATTAAAGCCCAACTGCCGACATTTGCCAATTCCATACCTATCACCCGCCCCATGCCCAAAAAACCTGCATGGACTGCAGTTAAAAATAAAACCAGTCCTATAAGGGTCAGAGATAATCCCTTTATTATTTGTAATAGTTCATTTTTCAGCAGTTTAAACTTTGCAATATTGTAGCCAAAGAATAGTATAGATATGGGCAAAAGTGCAATTACAGATTGTAGGAAAACTGTGGGAACAGTATCTATTATAGGCTGAAATATCCCCTTTTCCAAATGGAAACCGCCTCCGTTATCTTGTATATTTCTCTGCCCCGATAGGATTGATGCCATCATTATAGCCAGTATTGGTCCAGAGCTCATAATGCCCACCAAGCCAAAAGAATTGGCTTCAGCGTTTATTCCCCCCTTAGCTTTTGAAAGTCCTAAGGACAAGGCCAAAACAAAAGGTGTAGTGAGAGCCCCCGTGGTAGCACCAGAGGAATCGAATGAAATTGCCAAGAATTCTTCCGAAACAAAAAAGGCAAGCACAAATGCAATTCCATAAGCTATGACCATGAAGTTGTTTAAGGGTCTATCTCTGAGCAATCGGAAAACCCCTAGGGAAATCATAATCCCCACCCCGACGGAAACTACATAAACTATCAGGCTACCTTTCATACTGCCACCTGATGCAGATTGGATTTGAGCCCCCAAAACGAGGAGATCCGGCTCTGCAACAGTGATTAAAAATCCCAACAAAAAGCTTAGCACAGCAATTTTAAAAGGATTAGTAGATGTGGCAGTTTCTTTAGACATATGTTCCCCTATTGGATTCATAGCTAAATCTACTCCCCACAAGAAGGCAGAAAGTCCCACTAAAAGCATTAGGCTACTGACCATAAAGCGTAAATAAATGTCAAGTTCAACGTCTATAACAAACAAACACAGTACCGATACAAGAACAATGACCGGCAACAGAGTTCGCGTGACGTCTTTGCCTTTTTCGAAAATTAAGTTTATAACATCACTTCCTTTGGCGCCCCCTATACCTGTTTTCATAGAGACCGCTTGACTCAGTTACAGGCAGTGTGAAGACATACTTGCTCTGTGATTTTCCCGTATCTAATTTTTTTATGATACTTTTCCTTATAGTATGTGTCTTATCCTTTGATGTAATTATTATCAAAATATCTTTTTGCGGTTCGATAGTTATGGGATAATAAAAATCTACAGGTATACCCGCACCTGTACCATGTAGTATAGTTCCTCCCCTAGCCCCGGCTACCCTTGCTGCCTTTAAACATTCTATTGCATGACCCCTATCTACTACTGCCATTATGCAGGAATATGGGCTATCTGAAACGTGTTTTACTGATTTCAAATGGGAACCAAATCGCATAAAAGGTATTGTAAATGCTATGCCTTTATTGCGGCGATGGAATTCAAAATCCGTGCTCAGCTTCTTGTGCATTAGACTACATACTTCCCTTGATGCTGATATCATTAATATCTCTTTTTGAGTTTCCATGAGTCCAGCCTTTTCCAGCACTTTAGAACGCACGGTACCCTCACCGATAAAAATCATCCCTCCAGCTGCACCGTATTCCTGAGCTTTGGTCAACACATCGTTTGCATCGCCTTTATTTACAACTGTAAAAAATAGAGCCTGCGCATTTATCATCGATATTTTCTCTTTGTTTTCTATCTGCCAAAATCCAATAACTATATGGCCTGAGTGAATTCAAAATACTATTTTATTACATTATAACAGAATTTATTTCGGTTAAGTAAAATATTTTGCCAAGATTCTTTACCGGTTTTAATTAATATAAGTTCAATATTTTGTGAATCGTTCTCCTTATTTTTGGCATTCTTTCTTCTATAAATTCGGGATTATCCATAAACCATTTTACATTGAGCGGGGAAGGATGCGGCAATACATAAGCCGGTCTACCATGTATTTCCCTATCTTGAAAAACTAAAGAAGTAATCTTTTCTCTAGGAAAGAAAAAGTTTGATGCGTAACTTCCTATTATTATATAAATTTCATTGTTGACAAGTCCCATTTCTTTTGACAACCATAATTCGCTGCATCTTCGAGGCGGCTTTCGGTCACCACCTCCAGGAATTTTCCCCGGGAAACAATGTGCCATTGAGGCTATATAAAAGTTGTTTGGATCATAAAACATCGAATCGCTTATCTGATACCATTCCCTTTTCAGCTTTACCCCACTTGCATCATTGAAGGGCCTCCCTGTTTTATGTACTGTTTTTGACGGTGCTTGGCTTATCTGCATTACCTTGGCATTTTCATTTCCTTGTACAATTGGCCGAGGCTCAAAACCAAACTCGTTGCAACACAAGCGACATTCTAAGATCTTCTCATGCAAACTGTCAAGTTTTGAACATAGGCTGTGTTCTTCTTTATTTCCTTTAAAGGTTTTTCTTGATATCATGATTACCTCTACCTTCCTTATAGTTTCAAAGTACTTCTATTATTTCACTGTCAAGTTCCTCTGATGTACAATTCCCTTGCCTAACATCGCATCTTATTGCTAAATGGCCTTCAGGACATTGTAACATGTCTGCATCTTTATTAAATATGAATAGGCCTTGTCACCTAATAACTGTCCATTATTTTAATGCCTAAGCGGAGTATAAATTATGTTATTGTATTTCATATAATATACTTTATTTTTAAAGCTTTTCCTGATAACATTATTTTACAATGTTACTGCAATAGGGTTAGCTGCATTCTCTAACCCTTATAATCTAAAGAAATATGTGGTAAAATTAATTATAAATTAGAAAATAGTGGGATGATAGGAATATAAACTTGGGCAAAACTATCATTAAATCGGCTAAGGTAGGTAGCAAAGCAGAGGAATTGTTTGTGGAATTATTCTGTGAGACTTTTGGCCCGGATAAAGCGAAGGGAGGAGAAAAACCAGAGGCCTATATAGACATGCCTATTAACATAGATGATTTTCAGCTTATTGATCTTTTTAACTGGCAAAATGAAGTTAAGGACATGCTTTCTTTAAAGGAATTTATAAGAAGTGTTGATGTTCAATATATGGATTCAAATGGCCGTGTGCTTATTTATGATCTTGTAAGGTTTTTCATTGATTTTTATGAAAATCGAAAAAGTAAGGGACTGACTCCTGAAAAACCAGCTAGCATCTATTAAAAGGGGGGCTTTACAGAAAAAGATGTGGAAAGCAATATCTTTAAAAACCCATTTAAAAGATTTGATGATATGCGGTTCCTACGCAGGAGCAAGGATATTTCTTGTATTGAACTCAATCCACATATATATAAAAGACTCACTGATTCGGATATAGCTCAGATATTAAATGTATGTGACAACAAGCTAGATGAATATTTTGAAAGAATAAATGGTATAATTGATGCGAATTTAGCAAAAAGGCGATTTTGACTAAGGGTTAGTTAAGGTAAAATAATATGGCTATAACCAGGTTATTTTTAATGAGATTTTAACCTATCGCAAATTATAGTTTAATACTTGGTTGATACTATAGAATAAAAATCAACCAGGGAGGTATTGAAATGGTTACATTGGAACAAATAGAGAAGTTAAGGGAAAAGGCACAGGTTACCTACGGTGAGGCAAAAGCTGCACTGGAAGAAGCAGACGGTGATATGCTAGAGGCCCTGATAATCCTTGAAGGAAAGGGCAAGGTAGCTCCACCTGTGGGAGGGGGCTACTACAGCAGTGCCAAAGAAAATGAAAACACCAGCGACAGTAAAGAATCTTCGGATGGGGGAAAATATAACGGTAAAAGCAATAAAGATAATCTATCAGCCCTTGTTCGCAAGTTTATAGGCCTCTGCGGTGTCCTTATCCATAAGGGCAATATCAATAGCATTGAGGTCGTGAAGGATGGACAAGTAAAAACTACTTTCTCTATCACAGTGCTTGTGGTACTGGCCATATTCCTTTTTTGGCTCACAATTCCTGTTTTGATCATTGGGCTTTTCCTAGGTTACAGCTATAGATTTAAGGGACCTGATTTAGGTAATGACAATGTCAATAGGGTTATGGATAAGGCGGCGGACGTAGCAGAAAACCTGAAAAAATCTTTTGCGGAGGATCAAAAAGACACTAAACAATAGGGTGAATTTAATGGGTAAAAAGGATAAAAAAATTCTATTAATTGAAGATGAGGAAAAGCTTGCACGCTTTGTTGAACTTGAATTAAATTATGAAGGATATTCCGTCACCAAGGCCTTTGATGGCAGAAGCGGATTGGAACTTGCTGAGACCGGCAAATTTGACCTTGTACTTTTGGACATTATGCTGCCAGAGCTTAGTGGCATGGAGGTTCTAAGAAGAATTCGCCGTAAGTCAGATGTACCTATTATAATGCTTACGGCTAGGGATAGTACAGAGGATAAAGTAGCGGGTTTAGACAGGGGCGCTGACGATTACTTGACAAAGCCCTTTGCAATTGAAGAACTTTTGGCTCGAATTCGAACTGCTTTTCGAAAAAAATCTATTTCAAATGAGCCTATACTGACAGCCGCAGGTGTCAGTTTAGATCCTACCGGTCGAATAGTAAAGGTGGGTAGTGCCCCTGTTGATTTAACCAAACGAGAATTTGACCTACTCCATTACATGCTTATGAATAAGGAAATAGTATTGACACGCAGTAAGTTGTTGAACCAGGTCTGGGGCTATGAGTTTGACGGTGAAACCAACGCCGTAGATGTATATATACGATTCCTGAGGAGCAAAATCGATGACATCTACGGTATCAAACTAATCCATACGGTGCGAGGGGTTGGGTATGTGATTAAAGATGAATAAAAAAAGATTCAAATCATCTATCGTGTACAAGCTTAACGCAAAACTAATTTTGCGGTTGGCTGTTATTTTTATAGTGCTGAATCTTTTCATTTCCCTGGTTATGGCAATACAAACCTTTGTTCACTTAGAGAAGGAGGCGGCCTCCATCGCCACCATCATTGAAGGCGTTGCCTCAGTGGATCCCGATGATTTTGCTTTGCTGGAAGCAACAGGGATTAATATCTCTATATACGATATAGAGCCTGAAGGATTCAACCTTCCGAAAAAAATATTTGGTGATTCTTCCGGCATGTCATCCAAGAGTACCAGGCGTCTCGAGCTTCCTGAAATAGAAGGTAAGAATTTATTTCAAAAATTAAATAAGTTAAAATATCATTACCAGTTTCCTTTAAACGGGTTTACCTACATGGTGACTTTTGACATAGGAAGCCGTATTCAGGAAATTAAGATAACAATGTCTGTAATTATGATAACCCAAATGGTGTTGTTGCTTTATAGCATTTTACACGGAGCCAGATTGATTCGTACTACCCTTCAGCCTATCAGCCTTCTAGCCGAAGCAGCGCAAAGCATTGGTAAAGTGAGTTCCAATTTTACTTGTGCTAAGATGGAAAATTTAACTGAGACCTTGGATTCTATCAATGCGGCTAAGCTGGACACCCGCATTCCTCTAGACGAAACCGAAACTGAGCTAAAAAGCCTTGCTGATGCAATTAACTGCCTTTTGGATCGTATCAATGATAGCTACCAATCCCAAATTCGCTTTGTGTCAGATGCCTCCCATGAGCTTAGGACACCTATTTCAGTTATAGAAGGTTATGCGAATCTTTTGGATCGGTGGGGTAAAGATGATAAGAATGTATTGGATGAAGGTATCTCTGCCATAAAAGGGGAGGCTTCTAATATGAAAGGATTGGTGGAACAACTTCTTTTTCTAGCTCGCGGTGACAATAATACTATGATTTTTCAACCTGAACATTTGAATTTGGCTGAATTGGCTATCGAGGTACTTTCTGAATCACGCATGATAGATCAAAGCCATAATTATAGTTCAAATATTGACGATGTTATGATTTGTGCAGATAAGGGCCTCGTTAAGCAGGCATTGAGGATTCTTGTTGACAATGCAATAAAATATACTGATACCGGAGGCAAAATCCTCATATCCGTAATGAAAAAGGATACTGATGCTGTACTAATAGTGCAGGATGATGGCATCGGTATTCCTTCCGGTGAAGTTTCCCAAATTTTTGACCGTTTCTATCGAACCGATGGCTCCAGGGCTAAGATTACAGGCGGAAGCGGATTGGGCCTTTCCATTGCCCGATGGGTGGCTGAACGGCATGGTGGCCACATGGAAGTTTTAAGCCGCCAAGGAATTGGAACTAAAATATCGATTATCATTCCCATCACGGCTCTTTAGCGGCTACAGTTCACATTCCAGAAGGCAGGGACAATCCAATATAAAATGGTTTGATTTAACATCCTGACTTTGATAAAGGATAACCACAGGCATTGAAGCTTAAACCCTATGGTTAGCTTTCATGTGTATTTCAATCTTGGACTAACTATCGCGGAATGAAATGGCGGGGCGATAGTTAGCCTTCAGGTGGATTATAATCAAAAGCTAACCATAAAACAGAACATACGATTTTATCACTTTTAAAGATATTGTAATGCCAGGAAAGGAATAAATAAAAGTTAATAAACGAGAAGGCCGTTAAAAATGTCCATATCCATATTGGCCCGGATTATGATTAACCGTTGTTGCAAAAAATGCACAAAGCAATTAGCTTTTTAATGACCCCTTGAATCCCAAACAAAAAAAGGGTATACTCAAACTGTTGCTAAAATTAACTTGTTTTAAGCGGTAACTAGCATGAAAGGAGGGGCGAAATGAACAAGAATGAAATAAGGCTTACAGATCTGACTCAAAACGCAGGTTGAGCAGCTAAAATTGGGCCTGATGCCCTGACACAAGTTTTGTGTTACTTACCTAAATTTGATGATCCCAACCTGTTAGTAGGCTTTGACAGCAGTGATGACGCTGCAGTATATAAAATTGATGATAACACAGTTCTCATACAGACTGTTGATTTGTTTCCCCCTATGGTAGACAATCCTTATGAGTTTGGGCAAGTTGCTGCAGCAAATGCATTAAGCGATGTCTATGCAATGGGCGGAACCCCAAAATTGGCAATGAATATTCTCTGTTACCCTGAAGATATGGACAGCGGAATAGTCAGGGCCATAATGGAAGGCGGCTATGATAAGGCCATAGAAGCAGGTACCCTTATTGCAGGAGGACACAGCCTTAAAGACCACGAACCTAAATACGGGCTTTGTGTCACAGGTTTTGCCAAGCCTGATGAAATAATTACAAATAGCAATGCCAAGACCGGGGATATACTTTTGTTAACAAAGCCCCTTGGGACAGGGATTCTAAATACTGCAACAAAAGCTGGGCTTACATCAGAAGAAACCAATAGAATTGTAGTTGATTCTATGATCCGTTTGAATAAATACGCTTGTGAAATTATGAGAGCCTATCCAGTTAACAGCTGTACAGATGTTACCGGCTTTGGGCTTCTTGGGCATGCCTATGAGATGGGCGCCGGCAGCGGCGTCTCCATCAGTCTTGACGCCGCCGCCATGCCCCTGTTACCGGAGGCCAGGGACATGGCCAGGATGGGAATCATCCCTGCCGGCGCCTACGCCAACCGGTCCTTCCTGGAAGATAAGGTCATAATTGAACCCAGCGTCCCGCTGGAAATTGCAGATATCCTATATGATCCCCAAACCTCTGGAGGACTTTTAATTGCAGTACCAGGGGATTACTGTGAAAGTCTTCTCGCCGACCTGAAAAAAGAAGACCCGGCCTCTGCAATAGTAGGCCAGGTCATTGACGGTGAAAACTTTGTAATTAGGGTCTGCTGAGCGGATTATTTTGAAAGCCAGAATCCGCTCAGCCGGCAGATGAAATCTGCCGGCAATTGGCTGAACATTGATTTACGCCGATTGCAGACCCTAATTATTAGCGAGTTGAACAGATGGAAATCAGTATCTTTATTGTTTCATCTTTACAAGTGCAAGGATTATGGACAGATTCACTATTAATCTTTGCACTTGTAAGATTCATAAATGGCCATAACATTGTAAATATAGGCCTTTATGAATCGTTCAGCAAGACTTATTTATTGTTGAATAATCCGAGTTCTCGGAACATAATCACTGTTACAGTTTAGACACTGTATGGCCCCGGCCAAGCAGTAGATCTGAGCCTGTGTTTATTATTATTTCAAAATAACAGACAACATCCCACATGATTGGCTAAATTAAGCGCTTATTCAAAGGCAGAAATAGCTTCCATGACATCAACATATTGAAGATTGAATGCATCTGCTGTAGGGCGAAATGTCAGTAACCCCTTTACAAATCCCAAACCGTGTATTAGTCTTTTATTTTCTTTAGCAGCCCCTATCCATCCCTTATCTGCTACTTCGGCTATATAGGGGATGGTTGCATTTGATAGCGCTATTGATGCCGTATTAGCCACAGCCCCCGGCAAATTTGGAATTCCAATATGGCGTATTCCGTCTACCACATATACGGGTTCATCGTGAGTGCTATATTTTGATGTTTCAATTGCTCCCCCGGGCTCCGCATCAATATCAACAATCAAAGTGTTCGGCCTCATATATTTCAACATGTCACGAGATACAATCGTCAATCCTGGAAACCATTTGACCGCGTTTATGACTAAATCTGCATAGGATATTGCCTCAATTACATTAGCCTTATTTGAGTAAATGGTTTTTGCCTCAGGCAAACGATAAGAATTAATCTTGCGAAGCCTTTCTATATCATTATCCATAATCGTCACATCTGCTCCCAAACCTACAGCTAGCTTGGCAGCACTTAATCCTACATTGCCCCCGCCGAAAATAACAATTTTGGCATTCGCCACCCCGGGTGCGCCGCATACTAATTTACCGGAACCTCCATTTGTGTTAAATAAATTAACGACACCTGTCAACAATCCAACAGAACCGGCTATTTCGCTCATCGGAGCAAGAAGCGGGAATTCACCTTTTTCATCCATTACATCTTCGTAAGCGAAGGCGACGGCTTTGCTGTCAAGAAGCGCTCTAGTTTGAGCTAAACGATTTGCCGAATGGATGTAGGTCATGATAATATGGTTTTCGTTAAGATACTCAAACTCTTCCGGAAGTATTTCCTTTACCTTTACTATCATTTCCGCCTTTGACCATAATTCTATCCTGTTACATATTATTTCCGCCCCTGATGCTATGTATTCCTCATCATTGAAACCTCCTGCAAATCCGGCTCCTGTTTCAACCAAAACTTTATGGTTATTTTCAGTTAATACTTTTACATTTCCGGGAGTGACCGAAACCCTGTACTCTCCCTCTTTTATTTCCTTAGGTATACCGATAATCATTCTCCGCTACCTTCCTTCAAATTACACCTCGCGATAGACACCCTGGTGTTCAGCTATATCTGCTACCGGAACTTACACTCGTGTCCCATGCCAGGTACGCATGTTCATCAGCCCGGTCAAAATT